>JAOUHG010000011.1 GCA_029865265.1 Candidatus Krumholzibacteriia bacterium
ATACGACGAAGCCGTTCCCTACTTCGAGCGCGCAATCAAGGCGTACGAGAACAGCGTTGGCCCCGGGCACTCGCACCTTTCGTACCCGTACCAGAACCTGGGGCACCTCTACAAGTCGTTGCAGCAATACGACAGGTCCCTGGAATACTACACGCGCGCGCTGGAGATCCGGCGCGGCGCGCACGGCCCCGACCACTACACCATTTCGTGGACGCTGGTGTTCATCGGCCAGCTGTACATCGCCATGGGCGACACGAGGAGCGCGGAACCGCCGCTGCGCGACGCCCACCGGATCGCGCTGGAGGCCTTCTCCGAGTTGCACGAGCACCGCACCCGCGCGGTGCTGCACCTCGCCGACGTCCTCACCGCCAACGGAAAGTACGGCGAGTCCGAGTCGCTCCTTCTCGACCTGCACGCGACGCTGTGGACCGCCGAGGACGCGAGTCACTCGCGCAAGAAGTGGGCGGCGGAGTCACTCGCGCAGCTGTACGAGGCGCAGGGCAAGGAGGCCCAGGCGGCGCAGTACCGCCAGGAGCTCGCGGCGGTGGAGGCCGCCGAGGACGAGCAACCCTGATATAATGCGGGAATGAACCGGGAACGCGCGGAGAGGATTCTGAGGGAGACGTCGGCCGGCGGGAGCGGTTCGGTGGAGGAGGCGGTGGCGATGGTCTACGACCAGCTACGCGCGGTGGCCGCCGGCTACCTGCGCCGCGAGCGTGCCGGTCACTCGCTGCAGCCCACCGAGCTGGTGCACGAAGCCTTCGTGCGCCTCGCACAGCAGAGCGGCCTCAACTGGGAGAACCGCATTCACTTCATCCATATTGCGGCCGCGCAAATCCGGCGTGTGCTCGTCGACCACGCGCGACGCCGCAACCGGAACAAACGCGGCGGCGACCTGGTGCGAGTGACGCTGAGCGACGTGACCGACGGGACGCAGCCGTCGTTCGACCTCATGGCACTCAACGACGCCCTCGAACGGCTCGACGCGCAGTCGACCGAGGACCGTCAGATTGTGGAACTGAAATACTTCGGCGGGCTGACCGAGGCGGAGATCGCATCCCTGCTCGGCATCAGCGAACGCACCGTGCGCCGCCGCTGGTCATTCGCCCGCACGTGGCTCTTCAAGGAACTGACGGAGTAGCGCGGGGGGCGCGCGCGAGTCGAACCCGCGACCCTCAGCGCAGGCTGATCCAGACCGACTTCTGCTCCAGGTACAAATCCAGCGCAGCCGCGCCGAGTTCGCGGCCGAAGCCGCTCTCGCGATAGCCGCCGAACGGAACCGAGGGCGAATACACGTTGTAGGTGTTGATCCACACCGTGCCCGCGCGCAACCCCGCGGCCACGCGGTGCGCCTTGCCGGGGTCCTGCGTCCACACGCCCGACGCGAGGCCGTAGCAGCTGTCGTTGGCCATGCGCACCGCATCCTCCTCGTTCTCGAAGGGAATCACGCACAGCACCGGACCGAAGATCTCCTCGCGCGCCACCGTCATGTCGTTGTTCACACCGGTGAGCACGGTGGGCTCAAGGTAGAACCCCTTGCCGCCCACAGCGGTAGCCTTGCCTCCCGCCGCGACCGCGGCGCCCTCCTTCACACCCGCCTTGATGCGATCGAGGATGCCGTCGCGGTGCGACTTCGACACCTGGGGTCCCAGGCGCGTCTTCTCGTCCATGGGATCACCCGCCGTGTAACGGGCCATCTTGGCCTTGATCAGTTCCACGAACGCGTCGTGCACCGAATTCTCGACGAACAGGCGTGAACCCGCGGCGCACACCTCGCCCTTGTTGTAGAAGATGCCTCCACACGCGCCCTGCGCCGCCGCTTCCAGTTTTGCGTCGGCGAACACGATGTTGGGAGACTTTCCGCCCAGTTCGAGTGACAGGCGCTTGATGGTTCCCGCTGCGGAGCGCATGACCGTGCGCCCCACTTCGGTCGATCCGGTGAAGGCAATCTTGTCCACGCCGGGCGAATCCAGCAGCGCCTGGCCCGCCACCGAGCCCTTGCCGGGCACAACATTGACAACACCGGCGGGTATCCCGGCCTCCAGGCACAGCGCGCCGAGTTTCAGCGCGGTCAGCGGCGTGAGTTCGGCCGGCTTGATGACGGCCACGCAGCCCGCGGCGAGCGCCGGCGCGAGCTTCCACATGGTGAGCAGCAGCGGAAAGTTCCACGGCACGATCATCCCCACCACGCCCACCGGCTCGCGCAACGTGTAGCACAGGAGCCCGGGGCGCGCGGGGATGGTTTCGCCCTCGATCTTGTCGGCCCAGCCGGCGTAGTAGCGCAGCAGTTCCACCACGAACGGCACCTCGATCTTCGACGACTCGAAGACGGGTTTGCCCTGGTTCATGGTTTCCAGGCGCGCGATCTCGTCCGCGTCACGCTCCACCAGATCCGCCAGCCGCCACATCAGCCTGCCGCGCGACGCGCCGTCCAGCTTGCGCCACGGCCCGGAGTCGAATGCCGCCCGCGACGACACCACCGCCGCGTGCATGTCCTCCGGCGTGGCGGAGGCCACCTCGCACAGCTTCTCCTCGGTGGCGGGATTGATGACGGTGTGGGTGGCGCCGTCGGACGCGTCCATCCACTCGCCGTTGATGAGCAGCTTCGTGCACTGGATCTTCATTGTTCTCCTTAAAGTCGCACGTACTCGAAGTCCAGCGGGCGGCCGTGGATGCCGTGCTGCGGCGGTGCGATCCAGTTGGCGAACTTGCCGCGGTCCGTCACCAGGAACTGCACGCTCTTGACATAGTCGCGATCGGCGCGAGTGGGCAGAAATTCCGCGCGCCGCGCCTCGAACTCGTCTTTGGACAGCATGTTCCCATCCGGATCGAAGGACGCGCGGGAGTATGTGCCGACCATGCGGTGGAAGCGGTCCGAAGGCAGCATGATGCGCTGGCGGCACTCCTCATTGTCGAGGATCTTGTTCCAGCGGGCTACCGCACGGCCGCAGTCTTCTATGTAGGCGTCGCGCAGCACCGCATTCATGGCGCGGCGCATGGGGATCTCGTGCTCCTTGAGCCGCGCCTGCTCCTCGTCGTAGACCGCGTAGCGGTATGCGCCATCGCGTCCGGTCGGATCGGGGTAGAGCTTGCGATTGGCCTCGTTGAAGCGGCCCTTGAGCCCGTGGGCGAAGTAGTTTGCGGCGTTGCTGGAATCCTCGTTGCCAAACAGGTCGAGTGACACCGAGAACCAGTAGTTAATGTACCTCTGCACGATGTCCAGCGGAATACCGCCGAAGGGACGCACGTCCTCGCTCTCGTTCTCGCGCATCAGCTGCGCGGTGCGCCGGATGGTTCGCGCGATGCCGGTCTCGCCCACGAACAGGTGGTGCGCCTCCTCGGTGAGCATGAAGCGCGTGGTGCGCGACAACGGCGTGAAGGCGCTCTCCGCCAGCGAACCCAGCTGGTACTTGCCATCACGGTCGGTGTAGGTGGCAAAGCAGAAGAAATCGAGCCAGTCGTCGATGGGATCGTTGAAGGTCGAAAGCAGGCGCGGCGAGTCTTCGTCGCCGGAACGACGCTCCAGCATCTCCTCCGCCTCGTTGCGGCCGTCCTTGCCGAAGTACGAGTGCAGCAGATACACCATCGCCCACAGGTGGCGCGCTTCCTCCACGTTCACCTGGAAGAGGTTGCGCATGTCGTACAGCGACGGCGCGGTAAGCGCGAGGCGGCGCTGCTGCTCCACCGAACCGGGCTCGGTGTCGCCCTGGGTGACGATGAGCCGGCGCAACTCGTTGCGATACTCGCCCGGCACGTCCTCCCAGCAATCGGCGCCGATGTTGTCGCCGAAATGGATGTTGCGCTCCCCCTTGACCGGCGCGAGGAAGATGCCCCAGCGGTACTCGGGCATGCGCACGTAGTCGTACACGGCCCAGCCCGATGAATCCACGCTCACCGCGGTGCGCAGATAGATCTCGTTCTCCTGGTACGCCACCGGACCCTGGTCCCGCCACCACTCCATGAACTGCGGGTGCCAGCGTTCCAGCGCGCGCAACAGCTTGACGTTCTCTTTGAGGTCGACGTTGTTGGGAATGAGCTCCTTGTAGTCCATCCTAGACCCTGCTCCAGTCGAATTCAGGTGAATGCGGCTTGCCGTAGGAAGTGAGCGCACCTCGCTCACCCACCGCGTTGGGCCGCGTGAAGATCCAGTTCTGCCACGCGGAGAGCCGCGCGTAGATCCGGCTTTCCATGGTTTCCGGGCCGACGAAGCGGAGGTTGGCCTCCATCCCCGTCAACGCATCCGGCGAGAGCGAGCGCCGTTCTTCCAGAATCATCCGGATCTCGTCTTCCCAGTCAATATCGTCGATGCTGTCGGTGACGAGACCGAGTTCCATGGCCGTTTCCGGCGCAAGCGCCTGACCGCAGCGCTCTAGCACGTGCCCCACCGACTCCGGCGAACCGTAGAAGCGGTTCTCCAGGCGGGTGAGTCCGTGCGCCATCGGGAACGTCCCGGCGTTCATCACACTGAGTGCAATTGTATTGTCACGATCGGGATCGTCGAGCATGTACGCGCGATCCGCCGCCAGCGCCACTTCCATGAGACTGCCCGCGAAACACGAACCGGGCGTGATTATAGCGAAGAAGGTGCGGGCCGTCACGTCGATCATCTTGAGCGTGCGCCCCTGCTGCAGCAGCGTCTCACGCACGAACCAGTGATCCTTGCGCGCCGCGAGCGCTTCGTCCAGCGCAAGCACCGCGGCGGGATCGCCCTCGGTGTGGAACGTCACCAGCCCGATCTCGGGATAGTTGAAGCGCAGTTCAAGAATTGCGCGGCGCAATTCGCGCCACATGCGCAGCGCGTACCAGCCGGCGCCCCGTGCTGCAGGATCGTCGGGAATGGCGGCGTCTTCCGCCTTCGGCCCGGCGATGGTGAGGCGGGCCATGCGCTCGGCGCGGTTCACGTCCAGGGTGACATGGCGGAAACGCAGCACATCGCCGTCCATCTGCGGTTCGACGTCCTCCAGTTCGAGCCCCTTCACGCTGTGACCCTTGTCCGCGAGATCCGCCAGGCGCTTGCGAACCGCGTCCGCGTAGGCCGACTTGGGATGAGTGAAATCCACCAGACCCCAGTCGAGCGCCTTGCGGGCCTTGGCGCCCTCGGCGATGGTGCAGAACGCGTCGGCGAGGTCGCGGCGCACCTTGCGCTTGTCCACCAGGCGGGTGAGTCCACCGGTGCCCGGCAGCACGCCCAGCAGCGGAACCTCGGGCAGGCTCACCGCGGAACTGCGGTCGTCCACCAGGTGGATCTCGTCGCAGGCCAGCGCCAGCTCGTAGCCACCACCGGCGGCGGCGCCGTTGAGCGAGGCGACGTACTTCTGGCCGCTCTTCGCGGTGGCCTCCTCGATGTTGATGCGCGTCTCGTTGGTGAACTTGCAGAAGTTCACCTTGTGGGGATGGGTCGACGTGCTCAGCATGAAGATGTTGGCACCGGCGCAGAAGATGCGGTCGTTGAGGCTCTCGATGCACACCACCGACACCTCGGGATGCTCGAAGCGCAGCCGGGTGACCGCGTCGTCGAGTTCGATGTCGACCGCGAGGTCGTACGAGTTCATCTTGAGCTTGTAGTCGTGCCGCAGCCCCTCGTCCTCGGACACGTTCATCATCAGCCACGCCACCGGCCCCTCGATCTTCAGCTTCCAGTGCTTGTAACGCGAGGGGTGGGTGCCAAAGGGAACCCGCTCGATTCCTGTCTGCGTTTCCTTCATTTTCTATTCCTTGATGCGAATGGCGATCTTCCCGATCGCGCGCCGTTCTTCCATTGCGGCATGCGCCGCGGCAATATCCTTCATGTCATACACCGCACCCACCACCGGCCGCATCCGGCCCTGGAAGATGAGCTTCAGCGCGGCCATGAGCTCTCCCCGCGATCCCGTCGTCGACCCGATGATCTCCAGCTGCCGATAGAAGATGTGGCGCAGGTCTTCCTCGGGATTATAGCCCGTGGTTGCGCCGCACGTCACCAGCCGCCCGCCCCGGGCCAGGCTCTTGAGGCTGCCCAGCCAGGTGTCCCGCCCCACGTAGTCCACCACCACGTCCACCCCCCGCTTGGCCGTCACCTCGCGCACCCGGCGCGCAAAGTCTTCGCGCGAGGTGTCGATGAGCACGTCGGCGCCGAGCTCGCGGCACAGCTCCAGCTTCTCGGGGCTGCTGGCGGCCGCGAACACGCGCGCACCGGCCACTCTTGCAATCTGGATGCAGGCAATACCCACCCCGGCCGACGCCCCCAGCACCAGCACGTCCTCGCCGGCGCGCAGCCGGCCCCGCGTGATGAGCATGCGCCAGGCGGTCACGAAGACCAGCGGGATCGACGCCGCCTCCTCGAACGACATCGAGTCCGGAATGGAGATAGCGTTGGGCGCGGGCACCACGATCTGCTCGCAGGTGGTGCCGCTGGCGTGCTCTCCAATGAGGATGTACTTCACGCACAGACTGGCATCGCCGCGCACGCAGAACTCGCACTGACCGCAACAAATCGACGGGTCCATGAGCACGCGGTCGCCCACCTTGACGTTACCGACCCCGGCGCCGGTCTCGCTGACCACGCCGGCCGCGTCACAGCCGGGAATGTGCGGAAACGGAATCTTGATGCCGGGCATGCCGCGCCGCAGAAATATGTCGATGTGATTGAGGGAGCTGGCGTGAATGTCGATACGGACCCGGCCAGGCCCGATGGCCGGGGCCGGCTGCTCACCGTACTGGAGCACGTCGGGTCCGCCGTGCCGCTCGTAGTAGATCGCTTTCAAACGGATCCTCCGTCATGACTTGCGAAACCGCTCGAACCGCGCACGCCACGCGTCCGAGATGGGAACCGGCTTGAAGGTGTCGTCGATAGCAACGTTCTTGATGGTTGCACGCGCGCTCACCTCGCCGTCGGCCAGGCGCACGATGGTATACCCCACCGTGATCGACGTCCGCCCCACGTCCAGCAGTTCCAGATCCACGCGAATGCGGTCGCCGTAGCGGAGCGGCTTCAGAAATTCCGTCTCCACCCGCACGCTCGGATATCCCACCCGCTCCTTGAGGACGAGGTCCGGATACGGCACGCCCAGCGCGCGCCCGAACCACTCCTCGAACGCCTGATGGAAGTAGTGGAAGAAGCGCGGGTAGTAGACCACGCCGGCCTGGTCGATCTCACCGAAGCGGACATCGAACTCCGCGCTGAAGGTCATGCGCCGTAGGCGTCGTCCGCCTTGGCCGCGAGAATGAAATCGCTCTCGGTGAGGCCGTCGATCTTGTGCGTCCAGATGGTCAGCCCCACGCGGCCCCACGCCAGGTGGATGTCCGGGTGGTGGCCCTCCCGCTCGGCGATCTCACCGACGCGGTTGGTGAAGTCGAGGGCCTGCTTGAAATCGTCGAAGGTGTATGCCTTCTCGAGGTGATGTTCGTCCACCACCTGCCAGCCGCCACCGAGCTTCTGCGCAAGCACGCGCAGCAGATCCCCCTTGATGGGGGGCACGCCGCCACGGCACGGCACGCAGTGCTTCGAGGACAGTTCACCCATGGCAACCCCGGCCCCGCGGCGCTAGCGCGCCGCCTTGAACCGCTTCCCGACTTCGTCCCAGTTGACCACGTTCCAGAATGCGGTCACGTAATCCGGGCGCCGGTTCTGGTAGTTGAGATAGTACGCGTGCTCCCACACGTCGAGGCCCAGGATGGGCGTCATTCCCTCGGAGAGCGGCGAGTCCTGGTTGGGCGTCGAGGACACGGCCAGGGTGCCGTCCTTCTTGACCGAGAGCCACGCCCAGCCACTGCCGAAACGCGTCTTGGCCGCGGTCTCGAACTCCTGCTTGAACGCGTCGAAGCTCTTGAACGCCTTCTCCATCGCCGCGGCGAGCTCACCGGACGGCGCGCCGCCACCATTGGGCTTCATGACGGTCCAGAACAGCGAATGGTTGGCGTGACCACCGGCGTTGTTGCGGATGGCGCCGCGGATGTCCTCGGGAACCGCGTTGAGATTGCCGAGCAGTTCCTCGGCCGACTTCGACCCCAGTTCGGGGTGCTTTTCGAGGGCGGCGTTGGCGTTGTTGATGTAGGCCTGGTGGTGCTTGCCGTGATGAATCTCCATGGTGCGCGCGTCGATGTGCGGCTCCAGGGAGTTCTTGGGATATGGGAGATCGGGAAGCGTAAATGGCATGGCGTGCCTCCTTCTTTCAGTCTGGAATGATGGATCCGAGAACGGATCGAGAAAAAATGGCTAGACCGTGAACGATTCGCCGCAACCGCACGTGGCCTTCGCGTTGGGGTTCGAGAAGACGAAGCCCTTACCGTTCAAGCCCGTGGTGTAGTCGAGCGTGAGCCCGTGCAGAAAGAGTTTGCTCTTCTTGTCGACCACGATGCGCACGTCGCCACTGGCAATGACGACGTCGCTGTCCGCGGCGCTGTCATCGATGGACAGGTTGTACATGAGCCCCGAACAGCCGCCACCCTTGACCGCGACCCGCAGGAAGGCGGTATCCGGGCTCTTCTTCTCGGCGACGATGCAGTCGCGGATGGCCTGTACGGCGTTTTCGGTGACGGTAATCATTGCGGACGAATCCTCGCGAAATCGGCGTTCCTGGTTCACGTTCTTGCGGCGGGCCGAATTGGGGCATGCGCCGCAGGTTCCCAGTCATTATAATCATCGGGGTGTGCCCGGTCAAACCATCAGATCGACATGCGCTTAGCGCCTGTTTGCGGCGCTGCGTGGCGGCCGGGCTGCTGTTGCTGGGCCTGGCCGGGCCCGCCGCCGGGGGGCCCTGGACGCGCGCGAAGGGGGGGCACTACGCCAAGTTTTCGGCGAGCTACCTCTACACCGACACCGAGTACGACTACCAGGGCAACGAGGTCCCGCTGCTCACCTCGAACCCGCTGGTGCAGTCCGCGGCCTACCGGGAGGTCGACCTCTCCGCCTACGTGGAGTACGGGATCACCGACCGCATCTCGCTGGTGGGAACCCTGCCCTTCAAGATCCTCACCTCGCGGCGCACCGAGATCAGCGACATCGCGGACCTGATCCGGGAGATCGATGCCACCAACGCGGGACTGAGCGACCTCTCGATCGGCGCGCGGCAGGCACTCGTCACCGGCCGCTGGCCGGTGTCGGTGGAGGTGACCGGCAAAGTCCCGCTCGGGTACGATGCGACCCCGGACAACGGCGCCCCCGCCCTCGGCACCGGGTACGCCGACCTCTCCGGCGCGCTGCTCGCCGGCAGGAGTGCTCGCGGCATATACGCCACCGCGTCGGCCGCATACCGCGTGCGCGGGGGCCCGCTGGCCGACGACGTCGGCTTTGCGGCCCAGCTGGGCGGATCGGGCGGGGGTTTTTCGGCGCAGGCGCTGCTGGAGGGCTGGTATTCCACCGTGGACCCGGAGCCACTGGACGTGTCGTCCACCGTGGCCGTTCCCAACCAGGACGTGCTCAAGCTGATCGCCTCGCTGGGCTGGCAGTTGAACACGGAGGCGGCGATCGTCGCGGAGGTGTATCACGTCCTGCAGGCGAAGAACGCCCCCGCCGGCACCACCGCCGCCGTGGGACTGGTGCTCACGCGCTGAGGCAAAAGACCCGTTTTGGTGCGGATCGCTTTCGCGCGCGGGTCGTATAATGGTACGCTCGATTCGCTCAACCCGGAGGATCCATCGAATGAGACTCACCCGCTCCATCATCGCCGCCGTGGCCTGCAGCCTGCTCGCGTCCGCGGCGGCCGCGGCGCCGCGCATCCTGGTCGTCTGCCGGGGCGACGCCACCCTGAAGGCGTTCGACGCCACCAGCTACCAGCCCCTCTTCTCGGTCAAGCTGCCCGGCGAACCCCACGAAGTGGCGGTGTCTCCCGACGGGCGCTTTGCGTACACGGCGGACTATCTGGGGCTCGACAACACCGTGTCGATCATCGACCTCGAGAAGCAGCAGCGCGTGGCGGATGTGAACGTCAAGCCGAGCTACAAACCGCATGGATTCGGCATCACCCGGGACGGCACGCGCCTGTACGTGACCTGCGAGGCCTCACGCGCGGTGGTGGAACTGGACCCGGCCGCGCGCTCGGTGAGGCGCACGTTCGCGATGCGCGACTACGGCGCGCACTTGCTCACCCTGTCGCCGGACGAGAAGTGGATCTACGCGTCGAGCATCATCGCCGGCACGGTATCCTTCATCAACCTGGAAACCGGAGAACTCGACCGCACGGTGATGAGCGGACAGGGCTGCGAGGGAATCGCCGCCGCCCCGGATGGCAGCGAGATATGGTCGGTCAATCGCCTGTCGCAGACAATTTCGGTGATCAAGTTCAACGCAACCCGGCGGGATACGACCATGAGCGCGGTGGGCAATCCCATCCGCATACGATTCACCCACGACGGATCGACCGCCATCGTGACCTGCGCGCTGACCAACCAGCTCGCCCTGTTCGATCGCGAACAGCGCAAGGAAACCGGGCGCGTGGTGGTGGGCGACTTTCCGCTCGTGGTCGAGATATCACCCGACGGCAAGCGCTGGTTCGTGACCAACAACCACGCCGGCAGTGTCTCGGTGGTGGACGCCGCGACCCGCGAGCAGGTGTCGACCTTCCCCGCGGGCGAGAGCCCCGAGGGCATCGTGTACATCCGCTGAGACGCCCCTCAGGGGCCTGCGAACGCCGCGTGCTCGTCGTCCAGGGAAACGCGCACACCGGTGACCTCGGTGCGACCGCGGCCGGTTGAGATCTTGATGGCGCCGAAGTCCGTCCACTGGTTCCACGGCAGCGTGAAGCGTGGCTTCTCGTCACCCGCGTCCGCAAAATAGCTCCACTGCGACACCAGCGCGGTTTCCCGATCCACGTAGACCTCGTAGCGGTTGTGCGGCGTGTCCCCAACGTCTGTGAACGTCAGCGTGAGCACGTCGGCGGGGCGGCCGTCCTCGGTGGCGCGCTCCCCGGCGTAGGTGAGCGTCACCCCGGTATCCTTGAGCTTGAAAGGCATGATCAGCCAGTAGGAGTCGTTGATCCATATCGAGCGCGCACGCTGCAGGACCGCAACCCGGTCGTCGTCGTCGGCCATCTCCCGGCCGCGATTCCATGCGCGCCCCACACCACTGTTCACGTTCATGATCACCAGGAGCGTATCGGACTGCAGGCGATAATCACCGGTCCACTTGTTCCACAGATGGGTCCGGCCGAAGATGGTCCAGCCGATGCATTGCACCGCATCCCAGTTGGCGCGACCGCCCATGGCGTCCATGGTGCGGTCGGCGATGGCCACCGCGCGCGCGCCGGATCCGGCGCTGTCGAAGCCTTCCGCCGGTGGATTCTCACCCGCCATCGCCAACGCGGCCACCAGCAACCCACCCAACCCGATCAACCCTCGCTTGCTCATGGATCATTCCTCCCTGGATATCTGCCCGTCGCCGGTGACGCGGAAGCGCGACAGCGGCTCGGTCAGCGGCAGCGCATCACCCGCGGCCAGGATCTCGTTTATCAATTGTTCGCGCTCGCTGACGCGGATGTGCACCGCAAACAAGGCACGCGGTCGCAGACCGCGTTGCAGCAGGCGCTTCCCGAACGGATAGGTCAGGAACCAGAACGGAAAGAACCCCACATCGGCGGTCTCATCCACGACACCCGCCGCCCGCAGTGACTTCTCGTCGATTATACCGTCGCCGAGGTGCAGGACCGTGCGCCCGCCCAACCGCACGACGATGCCGAGTTGCTCGACGTCGGCGTAGTTCACGCGACCGTGACTCAGACCGAAACCTTCGATCCCCACCCCGTTCACCTCGACCACCTCGCGCACCCCGTCCACCGCGGGCAGCGCGTGCACCCGATCCACGAACGCGGCCCCGGCGTGGTCGATGAAGCGCCCCACCGCCTGCGGGGTCGACACGAAGCGGGTCCGCGGGCTGGCGCGCAGATAGTCGGCCACCGCACCCGGATCGAAATGATCACCGTGGTAGTGGGTGGCGATGACGGCGTCCGCGCCGTCGAAGGGTGTGCGCGCATGGCGCAGATCCTCGAGTGCCGACGGCGCCGGCACCGCAAACGGAATCGCCTCGGCTCCAAAGAGCCCGTCGATCAGGACCGTGCCTGCGTCCGACCGGACCAGCACGCCCTCGCAGCCCAGGTAGGTGACGTGCATCACGCCAGGATCATAACCCCCTGTAAATCAACATATTACGACGCAAGCCGCGGCGGCGCGCCGGCGCGGGCATCATGGTAGCACACATGTGTAACCTTTCCGAGGCCCCGAACGTCCTCTTGATGCGTCATGAACCGCGAATTCCACAGGCTGGCCCGGGAGCACGGCGGTCGAATCTACACCTTCGCGCTGCACGCGCTCCGTAACCAGGAGGACGCCGAGGACGTGACGCAGGAGGTGCTGATCCGTTTGTGGCGCCATCGCGAAACCGTGGACCCCGCACGCCTGCACGCGTGGGTGATGCGGGTGGCGCGCAATCTGGTGATCGATTCGAGCCGGCGCCGGCGCATGCGTGCCTCGGTGTTTGCCGACGGCACCGACGCCGAGGCAGTCGCCGGCCTGGCGGCAGCACGCGCGCCCCGGAACGACAGCGCCGAGCGCAGCGAGTTGCGCGGCGTGCTGGAAGCCGCCGTCGCGGATCTGGAAGAGCCCTATCGCAGCATCGTGATCATGCGGGAAATACAGGATCTCTCTTATAACGAAATTGCCGCGGCCATGGAAATGCCGCTCGGAACCATCAAGGTCTACCTGCACCGCGCGCGCCGCCAGCTCCGCGAACGCGTCAGGAAGGAACTGGGACATGCAGCACCATAGCGACCTGGTGACCTGCGCGTGGGTGCGCGCGCGCATCGACGAGTTCTCCGACGGCGCCGAGGGCGGACTCGGACCCGGCGAACGCGCGGCTGTCGAGGATCACGCGAAGGGCTGTGCTCCATGCCGGGCCGAGATCGAAGCGGCGCACGTGCTGCTCAATGCGCTGCGCGCCCTGCCCGTCCACGAGGTCCCCGCGTCGGTGGTGGCCGCCGCGGAGGCGGCCATTGCGTCCGCCGACCGCGCGGTGCCGGTACCGCATCCGCGGGCACGCCAGCGCGGTGCGGTGCGCTGGCTCCCCGCGCTGGCGGCAGCCGCGGGCATCGTCGTGGTGGTGGCTACGGCACGCTGGTCGGACCCGGTCGTAACCGTAAGCAGCGGTTTCGCCGAGGCACGCGTGGAGCGCGCCACCCGCGAGGCCGTGCTCGCGCTTTCCTATGTAAACCGCTACGCGCGCATGACCGGCCAGATCGTGACCGACGAGGTGCTGGAGCGGGGCGTGGTGGGAAGTGTGGAGCGCGCCATCGACACCGGGGTCATCGCCCCGCGCCGGAACTCTTCCCTGCGCCGCGCGCTGGAAAAATCTGGTTTTGTTGAAACCAAACCGGAACACGAACGCTCTTAAGGGTGCACGACAAACAACGGAGGCATTATCAATGCGACATCTCATGACCATCATAATCGCGTCACTGCTGCTGGGCGGTGCGACCATCGCGGCCAACGCGCAGGACAAGAACGCCAAGGGCACGGACAAGGAAGCCGCCCTGCGTTCCCAGCCCGGCTATGTCGACTTCTCCATGCTGGACAAGATGGGCCAGGACGCCAAGGTCGAGGTCAACCTGCGCGACCCGATGCTGGGCCTGGTGGGCAAGTTCATCTCGGACGAGGACGAGGAGCTGCGCGACCTCATATCCAGCCTCAAGCTGGTGCGGGTGCGCGTGTACGAGATCACCCCCACCACGGTGGAGCGCCTGCTCGCCGCCGGGTCGGAGACCGCCACCAGGCTGGACAAGGACGGCTGGGAGCGCATCGTGCGCGTACGCGACGGCGAAGAGCACGTCGACGTCTACTTCAAGCCATCGAGCAACGCGGAGTGGATCGAAGGCGTGCTGGTGATCGCGCTGGGCGACGACAATGAAGCCGCGTTTGTCAACATCGTCGGCACCATCCGCCCCGAGGACGTTGCAAAACTTGGCGAGCATTTCGACGTGAACGGAATGGACAAGGTCCACATCGAGAAGAAGATCAAGAACTAGCGCGCGGAACGGAGGAGCTCCATGAACACACGAAAGACGAGCCCGCTGTTCCTGGCGGCAACCCTGTCCCTGCTGGCACTCTCCAACGGGTGCATGTGGGCGCCGGAACTCACCGAAGTGAAGCGCGACATCGCGGGACAACTCCCCGATGTCACCTTTCGCAAGAACCTCACCCTCTCACTCGGCCCGTTGACCATGTTGCTGGCGCGGACCGTCACCGGGTTCATTCCGGACGCGAGCGAGGCGCGCCCCTATCTTCGCGGCGTGAGCAAGGTGCAGGTGGCCATATACGAGACCGAGGGCAACGTCCACGCGGCTACCATCGAAACACCGGCGCGCCTGCAGGAGATGATTGACGACGGCTGGGAAATGGCGGTGCGCGTGCGCGACGAAGACGAGATGGTGTGGCTTCTGTACCGCATCGACGGCGACTCCGTGCGCGAGATGTTCGTGGTGGTGATGGACGACGAAGAGCTCGTGCTGGTGCGGGTCAAGGGCCACCTGGAGCGCCTCATGGCGGAGGCGCTCGAGAACATCGACGACGAGGGAAGCTTCCTGCGCCGGTCCCACGGCGTGGAAATGTAGCCCCGCCGGCGCCCCGCGACGATCCCTGGTTGCGCCCCGTGTCCGCTGCCCGTATCATCACCGGCAGCGGCGCGGGGCGAACTGCTTGAACATCCGCCCTCATTTCCCGCACCTGACTCTGCACACCCGCTTCGTGCTGCGAAGCGCCGAGGAGTTGTCACACATGGCCGGAATCAAGGAACACGGAACAGGATACGGAGACCACTTTCCCGCGTCGCGCAAGGTGTACGCGCCGGGCCCGCGCGAGGGCATGCGCGTTCCCCTGCGCGAGGTCGCCCTGGCGAGCGCCCGCCGCGCCGACGGCTCCGCCCCCGGCAACGCGCGCCTGCGTCTCTACGATACCAGCGGCCCCTGGACCGACCCGGACGTGCGCATCGACGTGCGCGCGGGTCTGCCCGCGGTGCGCGCCGCGTGGATCGACGGGCGCGGAGACGTGGAGTTCTACGCCGGCCGCGACGGCCACTACGAACGCGACGGCCGGCCGGTCCCGTTTCCCGGGCTGCACCGTGAGCGCCGCCGTGCGCGCGTCGGCGCCAACGTGACGCAGATGCACTACGCGCGCCGCGGCGTCGTCACTCCGGAGATGGAGTACGCCGCCATCCGCGAGAACCTGGGCCGCCCCGAGGCCTACGAGGCGGAGTTCGCGCGACGCAACGGCGCGGAGGGCGCGCTGGCCCACGCACAGGTGGGCCGTTCCGACGTTCTAAACCACCAGCACCCGGGGATGCCCATGGGAGCACGCATCCCGCGCCACATCACGCCCGAGTTCGTGCGCGACGAGCTGGCCGCCGGCCGCGCCATCATTCCGGCGAACATCAACCATCCCGAGCTGGAGCCCATGATCATCGGGCGCAACTTCCGCGTGAAGATCAACGCCAACATCGGCAACAGCGCGGTGGCTTCTTCCATAGAGGAGGAAGTGGAGAAGATGCGCTGGGCGACACTCTGGGGCGCCGACACGGTAATGGATCTTTCCACCGGCAAGAACATCCACGACACACGCGAGTGGATCGTGCGCAATTCGCCCGTCCCCATCGGGACGGTCCCCATCTACCAGGCCCTGCAGAAAGTGGGCGGCAAGCCGGAGGAGCTCACCTGGGAGGTGTTCCGCGAGACGCTGATCGAGCAGGCCGAGCAGGGTGTGGACTATTTCACCATCCACGCCGGCGTGCTGCTGCGCTTCGTTCCCTGGACCGCGAACCGCGCCACCGGAATCGTTTCGCGGGGCGGGTCCATCATGGCGGCATGGTGCCTCGCCCACCACCGCGAGAGTTTCCTGTACACAAACTTCGGCGAGATCTGCCAAATCATGGCCGCCTACGACGTGTCCTTCTCGCTGGGAGACGGGCTGCGCCCCGGCTCCATCGCCGACGCCAACGACCGCGCGCAGCTCGCCGAGCTGCAAACCATCGGCGAGCTAACGAAGATGGCGTGGGAGAACGACTGTCAGGTGATGATCGAAGGCCCCGGACACGTGCCCATGCACCTGATCCAGGAGAACATGGAACTGGAGCTGCAGCACTGCCACGAGGCGCCGTTCTACACGCTGGGGCCGCTCACCACCGACGTGGCCCCCGGGTACGACCACATCACCAGCGCCATCGGCGCCGCCATGATCGGCTGGCACGGCTGCGCGCTGTTGTGTTACGTGACACCCAAGGAGCACCTCGGCCTGCCCGACCGCGACGACGTGAAGGCGGGCGTGATCGCCTACAAGATCGCGGCCCACGCCGCCGACCTGGCCAAGGGCTTCCCCGGCGCACAGGAGTGGGACAACGCGCTGTCGCGGGCTCGCTTTGAGTTCCGCTGGGAGGACCAGTTCAACCTGGCCATGGACCCGGAGACGGCGCGCGCCTTCCACGACGAGACGCTGCCCAAGGACAACATGAAGACGGCGCATTTCTGCTCCATGTGCGGACCACACTTCTGTTCGATGAAGATCACCGAGGACGTGCGCGCCTATGCGCGCGAGAAGGGAATCTCCGAAGAGAGCGTGCTCGCCGAGGGGATGGCGGACAAGGCCCGTGAGTTCAAGGACGGCGGCGCGAAGATCTACCGCTGAGGCGACCGTCTGCAACCGCCGGCCACCGGGTCACGTAGTACGCCGGACCGTCCCGACTCCCGTCCAGGAGGATCCCATGCGTATCGTGCTCGCCGCGGCACTGGCCGCACTTCTGTGTACCTCGTCCGTCTCCGCCGGCAGCCTGTCCGGCAGCGTCACCCGTGATGGCAAGCCACTGGCCGGCGCCTTCGTGACCGCGCGCGATTCGTCGGCCGGCCTGGCCGTCTCGGTGCGCAGCGACAGCGACGGGCGCTACCAGCTCGAGGTTCCAGCGGGAAGCTACACTCTGACGGCGCGCGTTCGCGGTGCCGTCTCCGCCGCGGTTGCGGTGGCCCCCGGCGCAGGTGCCGATCTCGACGTCAACACGGCGGTGGACGCCATCACCGACGCGCCGCCTCGCGCCTTCATCAGCATCCTCCCCGATGGCGACGAGAAGCGCCGTTTCATAGTGGATTGCATGGGCTGCCACTCCATGCGCGCCACCAACGTCCTCGACGTGGACGGCACCCCGCGCGACGAATCCGCATGGGCTGAGGCGGTCGACCAGATGCTCGCCTTCGCCGGGCACGACACCGGCTTTCCCATCCTGCCGCCGGACCGCACCGCCGGGCCGACCGCGGCCTATCTTGCGCGCCACGTGACCGCCGGCGCCATCGAACGCGCCGTGGCCGGCACTCCCCCGCTGCCCGCGCCGGGCACCGCGTACGAAGTGACCGAGTGGGATCTCCCGGAACAGCGCGACTTCCCGCACGACCTCATGCGCGACGGGCGCGGCAACGTGCTCGTCACCGGGATGTTCAGCGGCAGCATGTACCTGCTGGACCCGAAGAGCGGCGACTTCTCCACGGTGGCGATTCCAGTGCCGGGCGCAAATCCGCGCGCGCTGGATATCGACGACGACGGCGACTGGTGGATCCTGCTCGGATTCCCGCGCAAACTCGCGCGCTACCGCGTGGATGCGAAGGAATGGGACACCTTTGACATCGGCGTCTACGGGCACAGCGTGGGTGTGGATGCGAAGAAGCGCGCCTGGTTCAACGGACACTTCACGCGCGACCCGATTGTGTTTGGTTACGTGGACGCCGCCAGCGGCGAGACCCGCACCCTGGAGGCGCCTCCCACCCCCATGCCGGTGGAACAGGGCGGTCCGATCCCCTACGAGTTGCGGGTCGGGCCGGACAATACGATATGGATTACCGAGCTCGCCGGAAACCGCCTCATAAGACACGTGCCGGAGAGCGGCGCCACGACCGCCTTCGAACTGCCGGTGAAAAACAGCGGGCCGCGGCGCTGCGATGTCGGTCCCGACGGGCGCGTGTGGATTCCGGAGTACGCGGGCGGGAAGCTGGCGTGCTTCGACCCCGCCACCGAACGCTTCGAAGAGTTCGACCTCCCGGTGCGCGACAGTCTTCCCTACTGCGCGCGCGTGGATGCGGGCCGGGGTCTGGTGTGGGTCTCGCAGTGCGCGGCGGATGCCATCGCGCGCTTCGACATCCGCTCGGGGACGTGGACGGAGTTCGAACTCCCCACGCGCAACGCGTTCATTCGCCACATGGACATCGATCCGGATACGGGGGAGGTGTGGGCGGCGTACTCGCACTCACCCAACCTGGAGATGCGTGTGGTGCGGCTGCGCGCGGCCCGGTGAGCCGCGCGCGACCCGCCGTCAACGCTCGTTGAGCAGATCGCGCAGCGCCTGCTTGGCGGCCGGGGTTCCGATGGCGCCCAGCGCCTGCACCGCGGCACGGCGCACCTCGCGGTTGGGGTCGGTGCGGGCCACCCGCGCCAGGATTGCCACCGACTCATCGGAGTCGATCTCGGACAGCGCCCACACGATGGCCTTGCGCTGCTCGGGATCCTCCTGCGCCTCCAGCATCTGCCCCAGCGCCGGCGCCGAGGCCTCGCCCGCACCCGACATGGCCGCGTACAGCGCCGCGCGCCGCACCTCCTCGAAGGGCGACTGGCGGTAGACCGCCATGAAGAACTCGGTGGCGTCCGCGTCGTCCAGTACATCCGCGAGCGCCCACACCGCCGCCTGCGCCAGTTCCTGGTCCTTCGTATCCATGGCCGCGGTGCGCAACAGCGCCTCCGCCTCGGGCCCGCCGTGCTCGGCGAGCGCGTAGAACGCCGCCTTGCGCACCTCGCTGTCGCCGGATGTCTTGACGATCTCGGTCAGCACCGGCACCACCGACGGGTCGTCCGTCTCCGCCAGCGCGTACACGGCGGCGCGGCGCAGCTCCCTCCCGTCGCGCGAGTCGGACTTGCTCAGAGCGATCTTCTTGAGGGTGGGAATGATGTTCACGTCGTCGCGCTCGATCAACGCGTAGAGCGCGGCCCGCTGCAGTTCCTCGTCGTCGGAAGTCTCCACGATGGACTCCAGCGCCGCGGTGGCGGCGGCGTCGTCCACTTCGGCCAGCGCGAAGGTGGCGGCGCGGCGCGCGTCCGGGTCGGGGTCGGTCCGGGCCACGTTGATCAGAATGCCGGTCACCTCGTCACTCTCGGTCTCGGCGATGGCGTAGAGGATGTGGCGGCGGATGTCGGCGTCCTTCTCTGTCTTCATGATCTGCACCATCGCGCTGACCACCCGCTCCTCGTCGGCGTACTCACTCAGCGCGTACACGGCGTGGCGGCGGATGTCCGGATCCGGGTCGGTCTCGGCCACCTGGATGAGCAGGTCGACCACGCGCGGATCGTCCACCTCCGCGATCATGTACACGACGTGGCGGCGCACGTCCGCGTCCTTCGACTTGGTGAGCAGGTCGGCCACCACGTCGAAGGGAACATCCCCGTCCTGGTCCATGATCTCCCATATCACCGACATCTTGAACTCGCTGTCCTCGTCGACGCGCCGCGCGGCCATGGATTCGAGCGCCGCCTTGCCGCGCGGATCACCGGCATCGGAGAGGCGCTTGGCCAGCTTGAAGTATTCGGAGCGCGCATCGTCCGACCACTTCCCGTCGGGGTGGGCCTCCAGGAATTTCGCGTAGCAGTCGAACGCCTGCTGGTAGTCACGCGTGGAACGCTGCAGCGAATAGCAGCGAAAGAACTCGGCGCCCTCCGCGTAGCGGCTGTCGCCGTAATCGGCGAGGAACTTCCGCGAGGCGTCGTACGCCTGGGAGTAGCGTTCGTCGTAGATGAGGTCCTTGAGCCTGTCGTAGGCCTCGGCGGCATCCTCGTTTCCGGCGCGTGCCGTCATCGGCGCCAGCGCACCCAACGCAAGCAGCGCGGCCAGAATCGTCGTCATGAAGTGCGTGCGATGTCTCATGGTGAGAGCTCCTCCTCAGAGCCTAGTCGAATGCCTTCCCCTGGCCGCCTTGCTTCCGGTCCGTCCCGGATGCCTCGCGCATCTGTTGCAGGTCTATACGAAGTAAGACGCCCTCGCGGTCAACCCGGTTGCGAATCATCTCCACCGCGGCGAGGTCGCTGTCCGCTTCCAGGTTGGCGATCTCGCGCAGGATCATCTCCAGCTGACCGACGAGGTCGCGCAGACGGCGATCCTCGGGGCGCGTAAGGTCGTCCTGAATCCGCTGACCCTCCGCCACTAGCACGCGCGCCTGCGCACGCTCGCTGCCGAAACCCGCGCCCTCGCCCTCGTCCGTCCCGCCGTTGAGGAGTGCGAACAGCACCACCTGCGAGCGGCCGATGTAACGCTGCGCCTCGCTGGTGTAGCTCGCGGCGGTAACCACACCCGCGCCCGCGTCGTGGCTGTCTCCGGTATCGCCGCGCACCTCACCGGCCGGCGCGTCGATGGGCCGCCCTTCGCTTCCCGCGGGCGGCCCGCCCTGGGAATCCAGCGCGAGCTGTTGGGGTTGCGGTTCGGCCTGTTCCGGCGGCGCGACCACGACGCTGGCCGGGTCGTGTGCGGCGCCGTTCGGTTGCGGTGCGAGAATCGTGCGGCCGATCCACACCCCGCCTGCCAGCACGGCGACGGCGGCGGCCACGCGGAATCCCCACGATCCAGCCGGCCGCCACCGCCCGAACCGGGACGCGTCCGCTGCAGCAGTGTCGCGCGCAACCCGCTCCTCAAGCCGCCGCCAGTACCCGTCCCAGAACACCTGTCCCGGATCCGGCCGGCGACGAGCGCTCATCGTCTCCAGGGTGGTGCGAAGTTCGCCGCAGAGCGCCGCACAGGCCGCGCATTCATCGAGATGCCGGGCGAGTTCCTCCGCGCGCGGTTGTTCGAGCTCGTCGTACAGCGCCTCGGGCATCCATTCCTGATAGGTCCTGCAGGTACTCACGCCAGATCACCCACTTCGTCCCGGTAGTCGGACAACCGGTCGCGCAACTTGCGCACGGAGCGAAACAGCAGGCTCTTCACGGTTCCCTCCGCGATCGACAACGACGCGGAAATCTCCATGATGCGCATGTCGTGGTAGTGGCGCAGCACGAACACGCTCCGCTCCTGGGCCGAGAGCACGTCCAGCGCGCGCTCGACGTCCTGCTGGAAGCGGGACGCCCCCGCCAGCGCGTCCGGGGCCGCGCCGCGCGCGGGTGGCAGGACGACGGGCATGTCGTCCTGCCCCGAACCCGCGACGGGCGCGTCGATGCTGACAATCTGCACCGGCTTTCTGCGCTTGCTGTCGATGTGTGCGTTCATGGTGATCCTGTACAGCCAGCTTCCGAGTTTTGCGTCGGCGCGAAAACCGCCGATCGCGCGATAGGCCTTGATGAATACTTCCTGCGACAGATCCTCGGCGTCGTGGTGGTTTCCACACAGGTCATAGGCCAGAGCAAACACATCCCGCTTGTACCGCTCGACGAGGTCACGGAACGCACCGCGGTCACCCGCCTGCATCCGCCGCACCAGTTCGCGCTCGTCATGCATCCGTTCAGGTTCTTTCTTTCGTCACGGCTCGCGGGTCCTGTCGCCGATTTCCCCGCCGCCTGGCGCGGCGGGGTCCCCATCGGCGACACCCGCTCGAACAACGCCGACGACGCGCGGATCAGCCCTTGTCCTTCTCGCCCTCTTGATAGATGCGAATGTTGCCGTTGACCGTGTCGAGCTTGATTGTGCCCTCGCCCTTGCCGAGTACGCTGCTCAGGGAGCTGCCCACGATGCCACGGTCGGCCTTGATCTCGCCGGTCCCGCGAATGCTTCCGTGCACCGTGCTGGCGCTCACACGCGCGCTGGCATTGCGCGGCAGCGTGAGCTCCACGGTTCCGTTGACTGACTGCAGGCGGATGGAATCCACCGCGCCGGTCACGTCCAGCTCGACATCGCCGTTCACCGCCGACAGTGCCACCGCGCCGGAAAGGTGCGTCGCGGTCACATCGCCGTTCACCGACGACGCGTCCACTTCCCCCTCGATGCCGTCCAGTTGCAGGTCGCCGTTGACCAGTTCGACCTCGTCGATACGCGTCCCGCGCGGCACGCGGATGGTGAACTCGACGCCGGCGTTACCGTCGTGATCCCAGTCGTCGTGATCGTCGATGTCCACCTTGATGACCACATGGCCGTTCTTCATGGACGACTCGATGGTGGTCTCGTCGAGCCGCTCCTGGCTGCTCGCATACTTGATGGCATCCACTTCGATGGTTGTGCCGTCGTAGCCGGTGACGGTGACGTCACCGTTGATGTTGGAGAGTGACAGGCTGCCCTTCTTGCCCGCGTCGAAACTCTGGTGGCTCTCCTCCTTGACCTTGTTCCACTTCTTCGCCACTGCGGCCGGTGCGGCCAGCGCCACCGCCAGCACCACCGCCAACGCCAACGCCGCCATCGTGAATCTGCGCATCATGCCCTCCTCGGACCCCGTGGATCCAGCTACCGGGTTCACCCGCGTCGCGGCACCCCGCCGCGCCCCTGTTCGCTAGTGATCAGACGGATCGGGGCGGCCCGAAGTTTACACCCGGGGGCCGAATTGACATCCGGGGGACAGATTGGATATCGTGGCCGACATCCCGTCCGGCCCGCGGGAGGGCGATCCGCCGCCCCGCCAAACGTCCAAGACAATAGCCTGTAACAAGATGACTCGGCCACCCGAGTCCAACGAGGCTCACGATGACAACCCTGCTCCGTCTCGTCATTGTCGCGCTGCTGGCCATTCTGCCCGCCACACCCGCCTCCGCCGACCTCCAGGCCATGCGCACCTCCCAGACGCCGGGCCTCGGCGACTACGACCGTGAATTCTGGCCCGGGTCCAACTACCGGCCCGAGGTGCGCTCGCCGGGCGATTTCCTCGGCTTTGAGCTGGGTTCGCGGCCGGCGCAGCACGAGGAGATCCTGCGCTATTTCGAGTACCTGGACGGCCTGCCCACCGCCGAGCTGCATACCATGGGCGAAACCTACGAGGGACGCAGCCTGGTGTACCTGGTGGTGTCCTCCGAGGAGAACGCTGCGCGGCTCGGCGAGATCCGCGAGAGTTGCGCCAAGCTGGCCGACCCGCGCCTGCTGGCGAAGGGAGACAGCGTCCAGGACGTCATCGCGCGCACGCCGGCGGTGGCGTGGATGGCCTACGGCATTCACGGCGACGAACTCTCCAGCTGCGACGCGGGCATGCAGCTCGCCTACCAGCTGGTGGCCGGAACCGACACCGCCACCCGCGCCATTCTCAAGGACTGCGTGGTCATCATCGATCCGGTGGAGAACCCGGACGGGCGCACGCGCTGGCTCACCCAGCTCGCGCAGTGGAACTCGGTGATTCCCAGCCACGACATACAGAGCATCAGCCACACCGGCATGTGGCCGTACGGCAGGACCAACCACTACCTGTTCGACATGAACCGGGACTGGTTCTCGCTCGTGCACCCCGAATCGCGCGCGCGCACGCAGGCAATCCTCGAGTGGATGCCGCAGTACCTGCTCGACTGTCACGAAATGGGGCCACTCGACACCTATCTCTTCTCGCCGCCGCGCGAACCGTTCAACCCGCACATGGTCAACTACATCCACAAGTGGTGGGCGCGCGTGGCCTCCGAGCACGCGGAGCAGTTCGACAACATGGGATGGAGCTACTACACGCGCGAGTGGAACGAAGAGATGTATCCGGGCTACGGGAGCTCGTGGGCCATCTACATAGGCGCGGTCGGGTTCCTCTTCGAGCAGGCGGGCGTGGATGGCTCGCAGGTGAAGCGACAGGATGGAACGGTGATGACCTTCCGCGAGACGGTGCACCACCAGTTCGTCGGCTCCATGGCCAATCTCATCCCCGTGGCCGCCGGGCGCGCGGAACTGCTCGCGGACTACCAGAAGCAGAAGGCGGACAACCTGCGTTCGAAGCCGGACACCTACGTCTTCACCGCGGGCGGAAACCAGAGCCGCCTCGACCAGCTGGTGGCAACACTCCAGCACCAGAAGATCGAGGTGCTGCGCGCGAACAAGGACTTCAAGCTGCCGCGCGCGCGCGCCTGGGACGGCCGCGATGTGCGCGACGTCGCCATCCCCGCCGGCAGCGCGCTGGTCCGCACCGATCAGCCCCTGCGCCAGTTGATCGAGGCCATTCTCGACTTCGACACGCGCATCCCCACCAGCTTCCTCGAGACGGAGAAGAAGGAGATACTCGAACGCGACGACTCGCGGCTGTACGACACCACCGGCTGGAGCCTGCCGCTCGCCTACGGACTGGTGTCGTACCGCGTGGCGGGTGTGCCCGGGGTCGCCAGCGAGCCCTACATCATTGTGCCGCGCGCGGGATCGCTCGACATCACCGAGGCACGCGTCGGGTTTGCGTTCGATGGCAGCGACGACCGCGCGTTCGAACTGCTCGCACGGTTATTCGAGACGGATATCAAGGTATGGTGCGCCAACAAGCCGTTCCGTGCCGGGGCGCTCGAGATGCCGCGCGGGAGTTACCTTATCCGGCGCGCCGGCAACCCCGGGCTGGATACGGCCAGGTTGCGCGAACTGGCGGAAGCGGCGGGCGTCACCCTGGTCGGCGTCAACGAGGGAATCGGGTCGGGCCGCTTTGCGGACCTGGGCGGCAACGAGTTCACGCTGCTCAAGCAGCCGCGCATCGCACTGGTGGGCGGCAACGGAATCAACCAGTACAACCTGGGCGCCGTGTGGCACCTGCTGGACAGCCGGCTGCGCATGCGCACCTCCACCATCGATATCGCCAACCTGGGCCGCGCCGACCTCTCCAGGTACAACGTTCTGTTCCTCCCCGACAACTACCGCGGCGTGCAGGGCTACCAGGGCCAACTGGGCGACGATGGCGTCGACCGCCTGAAGTCGTGGATCGAGGCCGGCGGCACGGTGGTGGCGGAGGGGGCGGGCGCCGCGTTCATGGCCGACACCTCGGTTGCAATCTCCCCCACGCGCATGCGCCGGCAGGTTCTCAAGAAGCTGCCCGAGTACCGCGCCGCCCTGGAAACGTCGAAGATGGCGTCGAGCCCCGTGATCGACAGCCTTTCCCTGTGGGAAGCGAAACCCGTCAAGACCGCCAGACCGACCGAAGCCACCGCCGAGGGCAAGAAGTCGGCTCCCGACGATGACGCCATCGAGCGCGAGGACGAAATCGCGCGCAAGCTGGCCCCGCGCGGAACCATCGTCGCCATCGATCTGGATACCGAGCACTGGCTCGCGTACGGGTGCGCACCCACCATGCCCGCACTCCTGATCGGGAACCGTGCCTTCGTCACCCGCACGGTGCGTGTCCCCGCACGGCTCGCGCCCGCGGACCGGCTGCGACTCTCCGGCCTCCTGTGGGAGGAGGCGCGCACGCGCTGGGCGGAGACGGCCTACGCGACGCGGGATGGCGTCGGCTCCGGCCAGGCCATCCTGTTCACGTCGATCCCGAACTTCCGCGGCTACTACCGCGGCACCGAACGGCTCCTGCTCAACGCGCTGCTCCTGGGCCCGGGAATGGGCACCGACCATCCGGTGGGATGGTGACGCATCCGGCTCGCTCCGGGGATCCTGCATCCCCGGAGCGGGCCGAAATGTTGTATAATTGTGCGGTCCCCCACCCCTTGAAGCCGGCAGTCGTCATGCGTCGCAGTACCTCACTCGCATTCCTCATCCTGCTGGCGGGCCTCGCACGCGACGCCCGCGCCCAGGGACCCGTGGCGGCGCCGGATACCGCGGTTGTGCAGAACGTCGTCCCGCGCCTGACGAACTTCGCCGCACTCGCCACCGTTCTGAATCTCGCGCGCGGAGCGGTACGCCTGGTCGCCGTGGTCTCTCCCTCCGCCCCGGGTGCCGAGGCGGGCATGGATGCGGTCGCGTCGTTGCTGCGGGACATCCCCAGCAAGCGGCTGCGCGCCTTCGTCATCATTTCGCAGACCGACAGCACCGACACGCGGGTGCGAGCGCTCAACCTCGCCGCGCGCCACATCGACCGGCGCATCGTCTACCTGTGGGACCCAGACGCCACCACCACCGCTGCGATTGCCGCCAGCGACGGCCTCACCGGGATGCCCGCTCGCGACGTCCTGCTGCTGTACGACACCGCCGCCACCTTCACCACCACCGTTCCAGCGCCAGTAGCGTGGGTTGCGCTGGATGATTCCGCCGGGCCCGTCGCGTCCGCCGCGCTTCGCGACACCGCCGACGAACTGGTGCGAGCGGTGGAACGAAAAGCCTCCGCGGCCGGTGGCGGCGAGTGAGGCGCAGAACGTAATCCCTTATCGCGTCTTGACTTGCCTGCGGCAAGGCGGTATCATTGAAGCCATCCGCCGGACCCGGAGCGACGTTTCCCCAGCGCTCCCCGTCCGGCCCAGGAGCCTGTCATGCCGCTTGGCCGCCCACTCACCTTCGCAATCATCCTGCTTTGCGCCGCAGGTGTGTCACCCGCCCGCGCCGAGTTCGGAGACATCACCCTGCAGGGCTTCCTGCCGCTCACCGGCACCACCCGCATCACCAACGTGTGGGGGTACTACGACGAGGCCACCGGCCGCGAGTACGCCCTGGTGGGCGACTGGTTCGGCGGCTTCTACATCGTTGACGCCACCGACCCCACCAACCCAATCCTGGTGGTCAAGGTGACCGGGGTGTCCGGCTTCGACCTCAAGGTGTGGGATCACTTCGTCTATTCGTGCGACGGCAACTCCGCCGGCAACGACACGCGCATCACCAGCCTGGCCAACCCCATCACGCCGGTGGTGCTGCCGGCGCTGCTGCCCTCCTGCCACACCATCTCGATTTCGACCCAGGGCGTGATGTACATGGAGTACGTGGGTGTGCGCATCTTCGATCTCAACGCCGACCCGCAGAATCCCGACTCGCTCTACTACATCGACAACCTGGGGCACGATTCCACCCCGCGCGGCAACCGGCTCTACGATTTCAACGCGGTCCAGATGAACATCTGGGACGTGAGCAACCCGTCGCAACCGGCGCTGATCGGCAGCGACGACGACCCCGGCGTGCTCTACTACCACAGCGGGGACGAATCGAAGAACCACAACTATCTGTACGTGTGCGACGAGTACGCGGTGACCCCGACCCCGGACATCGTGATCTACGATATCAACGATCCGTCACTGCCGGTGCGAATCGGCGGCATCAACGACCCCGCGTCGCGCGTGCACCAGTTGTATGTCGACGGCGACCTGATGTTCGTGGGCTACTACACCGCCGGATTCAAGGTCTTCGACATCGCCAACCCCGCGGCTCCGGTCCTGGCGGATGTTTACGACACGTCTCCGTATCAGACCGAGACGGGTCCGGATGTATACAACGGCGCCTACAACGCGTACCCCTACACGCACTCCGGCTCGGTTTATGTTGCGGATCATCCCTCGGGTCTGTTTATTTTTTCCGTCGATGGTCACACCGGCCAGGCAACCGGCGTTGACGGCGGTGGACCGGTGGTCGCGCGACTCGGTCAGAACTACCCCAACCCGTTCAACCCCGCGACGACGATAGAATACGAGACCCTGTCTCCCACGCGCGTGGTGTTGCGCGTGTACGACGTCTCGGGCGGTTGCGTGCGAACACTGGTGGACGCCAGACAGCCGGCCGGCGCGCACCGCGTCAGCTGGGACGGCCGGGACGACGCGGGTCGCGCGGTGGCGTCCGGCGTGTACTACAGCCGGCTGGAAGCCGGAACCACCCGCGACGCGAAGCGCATGGTCCTGCTCAAGTAACGAAAGGGAGCCAATGAAATTCGGCAAGCTCGTTCGCATCGCCCTCGGTGCGTTGTTCATCATGGCAGGCATGGGAGGTGCCGCGCGCGCGGCCAGGGGGGACATCACCCTGCTGGGGCAGTTGCTCCCGGCGGGCATGGACGAGATCTGCGACGTGTGGGGATACGTCGACCCCAACGGCGTCCACTACGCCATCATGGGCGACTGGGGAAACCACCTTGGCGGCGGCGTGTACATCATCAACGTGGAAGACCCGGCCAATCCGTTCCTGACCAAGGCAATCATCGGCAACCAGCGCTTCGGTTTCGACGTCAAGGTGTGGCAGCACTACGTGTACGCCTGCAACGGCGGCGGCTCCACCTCGACCAGCCGCGTGTACGACATCTCCGACATCCAGAACCCGGTTACTTCGCTGGTGTTTCCGTCGCACCACAACTTCTCGGTCCATCCCGACGGCTACCTGTACGCGGAGTCGCCGGGACTGTGGGCGTACGACATTGCAACCAACCCCATGGCGCCGATTCTCAAGTGGACCACAGACCTGAGCGACGGGCACGACTCGTACGCGGTGGGCGACATGCTCTACGATTTTCACGGCTACTCCGGCACGCGCTTCTATGACATCAGCAACCGCCTGAGCCCGGTACTGCTCGGCAGCATCACGGATCCGAACATCGTGTACCACCACAGCGGATGCCCCACGCCGGATGGCCGCTACCTCTACATCTGTGACGAGCTGGCCACCAACCCGCGGCCCGATGTGAGTATATGGGACATATCCAACCCGCAGTCTCCCGCGCGGATGAACTCGTTTGGCGACCCGACGTCGACCATTCACAATCTGTACATCGTGGACGACTTCGCGTTCGTGTCGCACTATTCGGCGGGGTTCCGCGTATACGACACCACCAATCCCATCAGCCCGGTGCTGCTGGATACCCACGATACATCGGGATTCACGGGCGAGAACTACGAAGGATGCTTCGGTGTGTACCCGTTCGCGGACAACGGTGTAGTCTACGCGTCGGACTTCGACAACGGACTGTTCCTGTTCTCGGTGGAAGGTTACGGCGGCCCCGCCACCGGTGTCGGCGGCGATACGCCGCGGCCCGCCGCCGCGCGCCTGCTGGGCAACTTCCCCAATCCGTTCAACCCGGCGACCACCATCCGCTACCAGCTCGATCAGCCGCTGAACGTCCGACTCGCCGTCTACGACGCACGCGGGCGGCTGGTGCGCGTGCTGGTCGACGGCCGCGAAGCGGCCGGCCAGCACGACACGGCCTGGAACGGCCGGGATGCATCCGGCGCGGGGGCCGCGTCGGGCGTATACTTCGCGCGCCTCGAGGTCAACAGACGGTCCGACACGCGGCGGATGGTGTTGCTCAAGTAGGCGCGCTGGCGTAGAGTTGCCGCATGCTGGCGCGCCGCCTGATACTGCCCGCCGTCGCCGCGGCCTGCGTGTGCGCGGCTGCTTCGGTCTGGTCCGCGGTGGACATCACCCTGGTGGGGCGGATGAACCTGCCCAACAGCGTGTTTCTCACCAATGTGATCATCTACGACGACCCGTTCTCGTCGCGGCTGTACGCGATCCTCGGCGACGACTACGAGAAGGTGTTCATCGTGGACGTCACCGACCCCACCGACATGCGCATCGCCGCACAGATCGGCGCCATCCCCGGTTTCGACGTGCGCACCTGGGATCATTACCTCTACACCTGCGACGGCAACCAGAGCGGGCTGGACAGCCGCATCATCGATATCGCCGACCCCGCCCATCCGGTGGTGCTGCCCAACGGGTTCCCCTCGTCGCACACCATCCAGATTTCCGCCACCGGCGTGATGTACACCGAGTTTCCGGGGCTGCGCATCTTCGACCTCGCCGACCCCACCGCGCCCGCCCTGCTCTACCAGACCGGCGGCGAGGGCCACGACTCCACCCCGCGCGGAAACCGCCTGTACGACTTTCACGGTTCCAACGGCACGGTGATCTGGGACGTAAGCGACCCCGCCGCGCCGGACACGCTGGGCGTCATCAACGACCCCCAGATCCGCTTCCACCACAGCGGCGACGTCACCGCGGACGAGCGCTACCTGTACCTCTGCGACGAACTGATCACCCACCCCGGAGCCGACATCAGCATCTGGGACATCGCCGATCCCGCCTTCCCGGTGCGCGTGGGACAGATTGCGGACGCGGACGCCACCGTGCACAACATCTACGTCGTCGGCGATCTTGCGTACGTGGCGTATTACTCCGCCGGATTGAAGGTGTTCGATCTCGCCGATCCCACGCGTCCCGTGCTGGCCGGCCAGTACGATACCTCGCGCCGCACCGGCGAAGGTTTCGTGGGTGCCATCGGCTGCTACGCGTACTCGCCGGACGGCAACATCTACGTGTGCGACATCGAGAACGGCCTGTTTGCGTTTTCGGTGACCGACGCGCCTGCGGCCGGCGTCCCCGGGGCGGCGGATTTCAGCCTGGCGCAGAACGCGCCCAACCCGTTCAATCCGGCGACCGTCATCCCCTTCGAGGTCACGCGCGGCGGGCACGTGCTGCTGGAGGTGTTCGACGTGGCCGGCCGCCGCGTGCGCACGCTGGTGGACGACGCGCTCCCCGCCGGCCTGCACCAGGCGGGCTGGGACGGCCGCGACGGCGCCGGGCGGGAGGTGGCTTCCGGGGTGTACTTCTACCGCATGCGCGCTTCGGGGCGGTCGGAGACACGGCGCATGCTGCTGCTCAAGTAGCCCGCATGCCGTGACCTCCGCACAAACACTCGATCTCATCCACTCGCTCATCGCGTCCATTCCGCGCGGGCGCGTGGCCACCTACGGCCAGATCGCCGCCCTGGCCGGGTTGCCGCGCCACGCGCGCCTGGTGGGACGCGCGTTGCGCGAAGTCTCCGACGACATGGACCTGCCCTGGCACCGCGTGGTCAATCACGCCGGTTCCATCAGCGAGCGCAATTCGCCATCCAGCGAACGCGACCAGCGCCGGCTGCTGGAGGCCGAGGGCGTGCAGTTTCGCGGCCAGCGGGTGGACATGAGCCGTTTTCAGTGGGATCCGTAGCCGTAGCGGTCGCGCTTGCACGCGCGTGCTCGCCGCTGCTATCCTGTGCGGCCATGATTGAAGTTCGCAACGTCTCCAAGACCTTTCGCCTCTCCCGCCAGCAACGCCGGGAGATGGGCAGCGCGTTCAAGGGCGACACCGTGGACGCGGTTTCCGACATTTCCTTCACCTGCAAGCCGGGGCGGATATTCTCGCTGCTCGGTCCCAACGGCGCCGGCAAGACCACCACGCTGCGCCTGATCGCCACCATGCTGCGCCCCACCGCGGGCACGATCCTGGTGGACAAGCACGACTGCGTGAAGGACCCCAAGTCGGTGCGCGCCGCGCTGGGCTTCCTGACCGGGTCCACGCAACTGTACGACCGCCTCACCCCGCGCGAGCTGGTGAAGTACGTCGCCGACCTGCACGACGTCCCGGGCAATGTGTTCACCCGGCGGCGGGATGAGATCTTCGCCACCCTCGACATGGGCTCCTACGCCGACCGGCGCATCAACAAGCTCTCCACCGGCATGAAACAGAAGGTGTCCATCGCGCGCACGCTCATCCACGACCCCGACGTGCTGGTGCTCGACGAGGCCACCGCGGGCCTCGACGTGATAGCGTCGCGATCCATCGTGAACCTGGTGCGGCAGGCGCGCGAGCGCGGCAAGACGGTGCTGTTCTCCACCCACCGCATGGGCGAGGTGGGCCAGCTCTCCGACGACCTCGCGCTGATTCACCGCGGCCGGCTGCTGTTCAACGGCACCTACGACGAGTTCGTCAAGGACATGAAGGCCCCGTCTCTCGAGGACGAGTTCATCCGCTGGGTCGAGGCGGGGGCATGAGAACCATCATCACGGTGTTTCGCAAGGAGATGGTGGACACGCTGCGCGACCGGCGCACGCTGGTCTTCATGGTGGTCATCCCGTTGCTGCTCTTCCCGGTTCTGTTCCGGGTGATGTTCTCGGTGGAGAAATCCCAGTCGGACAAGGCGCGTAACCGCGTGCTGAAGGTGGCGTGCGTGGACAACGGCGCGGCGGCGCGCTTCGTCGCCATGCTCGAAGCCCGCGACGACATCGAACTGGAGGACGGCCTGCCGCTCGACAGCCTGCTGGCGCTGGTGCGCAGCGACAGCCTGGACGGCGTCTTCGTGGTTGCGCCCGAGTTCGACGACGAGGTGGCGGAGCTGAAGCCGGGGCGCGTGGACTTCTACTACAAGTCCACCGACGACCGCACCATCGTGCGCAACCGGCTGCAGGAGACACTGGAGGAGTACGAGCGCGAGCTGCTGGATGATCGCTTCGAGCGGCTGGAGATGGACGCATCCATTGTGGACGCGGTGGAAATGAAGAGCCACAACGTGGCCAGCATGGAAGAGCGCGTGGGCAAGTCGGTGGGCGGGATGCTGCCGTACATGTTCATCATCTTCTGTTTCATGGGCGCGATGTATCCGGCCATCGATCTGGGCGCGGGGGAAAAGGAGCGCGGCACCATGGAGACGCTGCTCACCGCACCCGTGAACCGCTTCCACATCCTGCTGGGCAAGTTCGGCGTGGTGGTGGTGTCCGGCCTGGTTTCGGCGCTGGTGTCCATGGCGGGGCTCTACATCGGAGTCAAGCAGGCGCCGGAGATACCCCCCGAGTTCCTGGATCTCATCGTGAAAATCTTCGGCTGGCACACCATTGCGCTGCTCTTCAGCCTGCTGTTGCCGCTCACCATATTCTTCGCGGGCATCCTGCTGTCGGTGTCGCTGACCGCGCGTTCCTTCAAGGAGGCGCAGAGCCTGATCTCGCCCCTGAATATCGCCGTGATCCTGCCCGCCGCCATCGGTCTCATTCCGGGCATCACCATGAGCTACGGTACCGCGTTGATTCCGGTTCTCAATGTATCGCTCGCAACCAAGGAAATCCTGGCCGGCACCATCAAGGCGCCGCACCTGATCCTGGTGTATGCGTCGCTCACCCTGCTGGCGGTGGCGAGCCTGTACGGTTCGGCGTGGTGGTTCCGGCGCGAGTCGACCATCTTCCGTTCATGAACCCGGCGGGTTGCGGCGCCTGTGGCGGACGCAGCATGAACAGGCTTCCGGGGTGCGCGCCGTGCCACTGCTGCCAGGACTGGACCGTGAACGGGCGCGGCGGGAGACGGCCGGTGAAATGAGATCCCGCGATACAGGTGAGGTGGCTCTCGCCCGCCAGGCGATACCACATGCTGCCGCTCTCGATGTCGAAGAGGACGGACTGCGAATCGTAAACCCAGCCGGAGGCGCTGAGGGTGAGTGTGTCACCGTCGAGGACACGCACATACACGGCTGGATCGTTGTCCGTGAAGAGCGGACGCACCACCACCGCGAACGGCGTCCCGGCGAGCGTATCGTCGGCGACCTCGACGTCCAGCAGATCGGCGATTCGATAGGCGCGCGCCGGCGAGCCGTCCACACCGATCACGGCGAGGGTATCGTCCGGCGCCGGGTATCCGGAATCGGCCGGGGCGGCCATCATCGGGAGCACGAAGGGCGTGATCCTGGACGCCCCCAGCCCGAAGAGGAAGCGGCGGGGCTCGAAACCGTAGCGGACGACCGCCTGGGTGACGTCCCAGCCGCGCCCGTCCTGGTCGGTGATCACCACGCGTTCCACCCGCGTCTCCACCACGCTGGTGCCGGAGAATTCGCAACCCGCAAGCGCCGCGAGCACGACGCTCGCGGCAGCAGAACCGAGTGCCCGAAACGCGTACGATGAGCTCAACCGGGAAACCCCATAACATCAAGATAACCAAAAAGCTCCTCGCCTGGTACCGGCGTTCGCGCCGCGACCTGCCCTGGCGGCGGACCCGGGACGCCTATCACATCTGGGTTTCCGAGGTCATGCTGCAGCAGACCCAGGTGGCCACCGTGGTTCCCTTCTACGAGCGCTTCGTCGCGCGCTTCCCGGATGTCGCATCCCTGGCCCGCGCGCCGCTCGACGACGTGCTCAAGCAGTGGGAGGGGCTCGGTTACTACGCCCGCGCGCGCAACCTGCACGCGGCCGCGCGCGAGGTGGTGAATCGTTTCGGGGGTTCGGTGCCCGGCGACGCAGACGCCTTCCGCACACTGCCCGGTGTGGGCGAGTACATCGGCGCCGCGGTGCCCAGCATCGCCTTCGGCGTTCCCACCGTGGTGGTGGACGGCAACGTGAAGCGCGTCATCGCGCGGCTGTTTGCCACCGCGGAGTCGGTCGACCGCCCGGCGGGTGCGCGCGAGATCCGCCGCCGCGCGGACTCACTCCTCGACCACGCACACCCCGGCGACTTCAACCAGGCGCTTATGGAGCTGGGCGCCACGGTGTGCCGGCCCACGGGGCCGTCCTGCGGAGCGTGCCCGGTTGCCGGCGCGTGTGCGGCGCTGGCCGCCGGAACCCCGGAGGCGTTTCCGCGCCGCGACCCGAGGCGTGCGGTCCCCGTGCAGCGCATCGCGGTAGGCGTGGTACGGCGCAACGGCCGGGTCCTCATCACGCGGCGCGCCGAATCGGGTATGCTGGGCGGGCTGTGGGAATTCCCCGGCGGCAAGATCGGGCCGGACGAGTCCGCCGAGCAGGCGTGTCGCCGCGAGATTCGCGAAGAGGTCAATCTCGACGTGGAGGTGGGAGAACGCGTGGCGCGGGTGAAGCACGCCTACACCCACCTCAAGGTGGAGATCGACGTGTTCGAGTGCCGCTACGCCGGCGGCCGGGTGCGGCTGGACGGGCCCACCGACCACCGCTGGATCCTCCTCGAGGAAACCGCCCACTACGCCTTCCCCAGGGCGAACCACAAGTTCATCAAGACGTTGCGGGAGCGGGCGCTTGGCCCGGAACGCCGTGGCGGGCGACGGGCAGCGCCACGCCGCCGGCGCGATGGAATTTGACGCGGGTCACCCCGCTGCCTATTTTGGATCCTGAACTGGACCGGCACCCTGCCGGCGAAAGATTCTCACGCACGGAGGAAATGACCAAATGCACATCCGAAACTTCACCGGCGTGCTGGCGATGGCCGCACTGGTAGCGGCACCCGCCGCGCACGCCCAGGACATCTACACGCTCGATCCGGCGCACACGTCGGTTGGCTTCAAGGTTCGTCACATGATGGTGACCAACGTGAAGGGCTCGTTCGGCACCGTGTCCGGCACCATCAAGCTCGCGCCCAATGTCGAGAATTCGACGGTTGAGGTCAGCATCGAAGCGGCGAGCATCGACACCAACAACGAAAAGCGTGACGCGCACCTCAAGAGCGCCGACTTCCTGGACGTCGAGACCCATCCCATGCTGACGTTCAAGAGCAAGAAGATCACGAAGAAGGGCGAGCAGTGGGTCGCGCTCGGCGACCTCACCATCCGCGGCGTCACCAAGGAGGTCGAACTGCCCTTCACGCTGAGCGGTCCCGCCACCAACCCGTGGGGCCAGCAGGTGATCGGCATCGACGCCGCCTTCCAGATCAACCGCACCGACTACGGGGCCAACTGGAACAAGGCGCTGGAGGCCGGCGGCGTGCTGGTGGACGAGACCGTCTACATCGAGATCGGCGCCGAAGCGCAAAAGCAGTCGTCGTAGACGGGCGATCGCGGCGTACCCCGCAACGCGTTCATAGACAACGCGTTGCGGGGCCGCTTCCCGCTTGACCCCGCCCACCCCGTCCGATACACTCCCCCGACAAGTCCGGCCTCGGGCGCGCCGCAGCGCCGATTGTTGCGCCGGTCAAGGGATCCGACGCGTTCACATCGACGCCACGTCACACCTCTCGCGTCAATAACGCTCACGGAAACGGTTTGAATCACGGCCCGCGGTCCGCGCTGCGGAACGCTTGAGGGCTACACCTGTTCAAGGAGGCCGATTTCATGCTCGACACCTTGCTGCTCGTCATCCCCTGGCTGGGGGTGTTCGGGATGGCGATGGCCACGGTGAACTTCGTGGCGATGACCCGCCATTCCGCCGGCAACGAGACCATGCAGAAGATCGGGGGGCGCATCCACCTCGGGGCGATGACGTTCCTCAAGCGCGAGTACACCATCATCGCCGGCTTCATGGCGGTCGTGTTCATCGCGCTCACATTCGTCCTCGGTATCAAGACGGGCATCGCCTACCTGGGCGGCGCGCTGTGCTCGATGGCGGCGGGCTGGTACGGCATGGAGGCATCCACCCGTTGCGCGCCGCGCACGTGCTGGGGTGCGAAGGAGGGTGGCGCACCGGCGGCACTCGTCATCGCGTTCCTGGGCGGTTCGGTGATGGGCTTGACGGTGGCATCGCTGGGCTTGATCGGCCTGGGCGTGGCCTTCCTGCTGCTCAAGAGCGACCCGGCAAACATGCCCATCACCATCAATGGCTTCGCGATGGGCGCGTCCAGCATCGCACTCTTCGCGCGCGTTGGGGGCGGTATCTACACCAAGAGCGCCGACGTGGGCAGTGACCTGGTGGGCAAGGTCGAGGCGGGCATTCCCGAGGACGACCCGCGCAACCCCGGCGTGATTGCCGACAACGTGGGCGACAACGTGGGCGACACCGCCGGCATGGGCGCCGACCTGTTCGAGTCGTACGTGGGGTCGGTCATTGCCGCGCTGGCCATCGCATCGACCTTCACCGACCCGCTGCCGTACATGGTCGCACCCATCGCGCTGATTGCGGTGGGGCTGGTTTCGTCGGTCGTCGGCATCTGGTCGATGAATCTGTACAAGAAGATGAATCCGATGGCGGCGCTCAACTGGGCGACCTACACGACGGGTCTGATCTTCATCGTGGGCGCGTACGTGATCAACCGTTTCGTCACCGGCGATATCACCGTGTACTGGTCCGTCATCGTGGGGCTGATTTGCGGGCTGGTCATCGCCAAGGAGACGGAGTACTACACCGCCGGCAAGCCGGTCCTGGAGATCGCCAATTCCAGCGCGGAGGGTGGTGCCGCGACCAACATCATCACCGGCCTCGCCGTGGGCTTCAAGAGCACGGTGGCGCCGTTGCTCACCATCGCCCTCGCCATCTGGATCTCCTTCGAGATGAAGGGCCTGTACGGCATCGCCATCGCCGGCGTGGGCATGCTGTCCACCATCGGTATCGTGATGTCGACGGACTCATACGGCCCCATCGCTGACAACGCGGGTGGCATCGCCGAGATGAGTCACGCCGGGCCCGAGGTGCGCAAGGTGACCGACAAGCTCGACTCCATCGGCAACACCACCGCTGCCATCGGCAAGGGCTTTGCCATCGGTAGCGCCGCGCTCACCGCGCTGGCGCTGTTCTCCGCCTACCAGCACACGGTGGGGCTCGAGACCATCAACCTCACCAACGCGACCACGGTGATCGGGCTGTTGCTGGGCGCCATGGTGCCGTTCCTCATCGCCGCGCTCACCATGGAAGCGGTGGGCCGCGCGGCCAACAAGATGGTGATGGAGATCCGCCGCCAGTTCCGTGAAATCAAGGGCCTGCTGGAAGGCACCGCGGAACCGGACGTGGAGACGTGCATCACCATCGCCACCCGGAGCGCCCTCAAGGAGATGGTGGTGCCCGGCCTGCTGGCCGTGACCGCGCCGCTGATTGTCGGCTTCGGCCTCGGGGCGGAAGCACTGGGCGGTTTCCTCGCCGGTGCCACCGCGACCGGCGTGCTGCTGGCCATCTTCATGGCCAACTCGGGCGGCGCGTGGGACAACGCCAAGAAGCACATCGAAGAGGGCGCGCACGGGGGCAAGGGCTCCGACGCGCACAAGGCGGCCGTCGTCGGCGACACCGTGGGCGATCCCTTCAAGGACACCTCGGGACCGTCGATGAACATCCTGATCAAGCTCATGGCGGTGGTGGCGCTGGTATTCGCGCCGGTCATCGGCCGCGGGCTCTAGACCAGGCCGCATTGCTTTCCACGGCGCCGCGTCCCATCCGGGGCGCGGCGCCTTTTTTTGAGCCCGATTGCCCCCGGCGCGAATCGCCGCCGGGTGGTATATTTGCTGCATAGATTCTCTGCAAAGTCATGAACGCGTTCGTTTCGTCCATACTTTCGATCCTTGGCGAGTCCGCGCCCTACCTCATCCTCGGGTTCGCGCTGGCCGGCGTGTTGCACGTCGTGCTGGCGCGTTTCCCCGCCATCACCGCGCGCCTGACGCGCCCCGGGCGCCGCTCGGTGCTGTACGGGGCGCTCATTGGCGTTCCCATGCCGCTGTGTTCGTGCAGCGTGCTTCCCGCTGCCATGGCCCTGCGCCGCGACGGCGCCAGCAAGGGCGCCACGGCGTCGTTCCTGGTCTCCGTGCCGGAGACCGACGTGGTTTCCATCCTGTTGACGTACGCGCTCATCGGCCCGGTGATGGCCATCTATCGCCCCATCGCCGCCGTGTTCTCCGCGCTGGGGACGGGTCTCGCGGTCGATTCCCTGTTGGACCGCAAGACGCCCGCAGCACAAGCGCCGCCGGTGGCCGACTCCTGCCACTGCGGCAACGGCACGGCCTCGACGGTGCAATCGCCGGCGCGCGATCCGTGGTGGAAGCGCGCGTTGCACTACGGATTCGTCGAGATCTTCGATGACATGATCCTGCAACTGATGCTGGGCATTGCCCTCGCGGCACTCATCGGCATGTGGCTTCCGTCGATCGACGCGAGCTCGCTGGGCGGCGGCGTCTTCTGGCAGTACCTGGTGATGGCGGCCATCGGTATCCCCCTGTATGTGTGCGCCACCGCATCGACTCCGGTCGCGGCCGGTTTCATCGCCGGGGGCATCAGCCCCGGCGCCGCCATTGTGTTCCTGCTGGCGGGACCGGCGACCAACGCGGCCGGCCTGGTGGTGTTGCGCGCGGAATTCGGGCTGCGCTTTCTGGTGACATACCTCGTGTCCATCGTCGTAACCAGCGTCGCGCTGGGTGTGGCGTTCGACGCCCTGGTCGGCTCGTTGTCACTGCCGCCGTTCGACCCGTCGTTCCACATCCACGACGGCGTGTCGCTATGGAAGATGTTGACCGTGGCGGTGTTTCTGCTCATGGCGGCGGCCAGCCTCTACCGCAAACGCTCGCTGCAGCACGCGGCATCACGCCTCAAGCGCCTGACCGAGCGAATGGCGGACCGGTGAAGCGCCCGCTTGACACGCGCCATCGGGAGGTGCATGCTCCGCGCATGCATTCCAATTCGGCCCGTTTCGTCGCCGTCGTCCTCGCCGTCGCGTTTGTGGTGATGGGCATGGTGCACGCCACGCACGCGCACGCCGCGGACGAAGCGTCCGCCACGCACCCCGCGTGCACAACCTGTCAATTCCACGCACCCGCGGCCGGCCAAAGCGGCATCCATGGCACCGGTACCGGGCCCGGTCCCGGCACCCGCCTGCATGCACCTTCGCCCGACACCCGGGTCACCTCCACGCCGGCGCGCAAACACGCTTCGCGCGCGCCTCCCCGCCACCTCGCAATCTAGTTCTCCCGAACTTCTCTTCCGGACACAACGTCCACCCAGCGTGAGGAGGATCCGTCATGAAACATGGGCGGAACGCCGCGACATGGATCGCGGGGATACTGATCGCAACCGCGGGTACGGCCCGCAGCCAGACACTCACCAATCCGGACCTGAGCGCGATCGGCGACATGCGCGTGATCGCGCGCGCGTCAGAGGCAGCCGATTCGCTGGGCCGCGAGCAACTGGAGTTCGACTTCGCCGAGCTCGAGCTCGCCCTCAACGCGTACCTAAATCCCTTCATGCGCGCGGACGTCTTCCTCGGCATCCATGGGCTCGGCCCCGACATCGAAATCGAGGAGGCGTATCTCACCGTACTGCGCGGGCTGCCGCTCTCCCTGCAACTGAGCGCGGGGGCGTACCTGCTCGATTTCGGGCGCATCAACCCCCAGCACCCGCACCAGTGGGCGTGGATCGAACGTCCGCTCATGCAGCAGACCATGCTGGGCGAAGAGGGGCTGCGCGCCGTGGGGCTGCGCGCCACAACGCTGGTGGCTGTCGGGGAGACCGCGGTAACCATCTCGGCAAGCGCTTTCAACGGCGATGCTTTCCATGAGCACGAACATGAGGCGGACGGGGACACCCACGAGGGGGAAACGGTGAAGATCATGGGCTCGGGACGGCTTTCCGCGTTCCGCCAGATCGCCGATACCTGGTCACTGGAAGTGGCCGGCTCGTATCTGGGTGGCGTCTACGACGCAGGAGAGAACCTCGACCTGCGCATCGCCGATGCGGACGCCAAGCTGCACTGGCGACCCGATGCCTACCGTTCGCTGAATTGGATTGCCGAGTTCATGCACAGCAACCGGGAGGTCCCCGACGACAGCACCGGTGCCATTGCCACCGTGGAAGCAAACGGCATCTTCTCCTCCGCCGAGCTGCAATGGCGCCGCCGCTGGTCGGCGGGTGTCTACTACGACTGGTCCCAGAACGCCACCATCGCCGGCGTGGAGGCGACCGCCACGGGCGCCTTCCTCGCCTTCTCCCCCGCCGAGGAGACGGCACGCTTCAGTCTGGTGTACCGGCATCAGACATCGGACATGTACGCGTTCGCGGACAACAGCCTGACGCTGCAGTTCCTGTGGTCGCTCGGCCCGCACAAGCCACACACATTCTAATGAGGAGACATGCGATGAAGACAACGCTCGTTTCGCTGCTCATCCTCGTGCTGGGCGCTTCCAGCGCGTCCGCCGGGGTCAAAGTGGTCACATCGACCACCGATCTGGCATCGATCACCCGGCTCGTCGGTGGCGAACTGGTGGAAGTGACTTCGCTGGCCGCGGGCAACGCGGATCCACACTTCGTGGAGGTGCTGCCCAGCTACATGATCAAGGTGAAGAAGGCGAAGCTGTACCTGCGTGCCGGCCTGGACCTGGACCGCTGGGCGCTTCCCATCATCGACGGGTCGCGCAATGCGTCGTTGCTGGTGGTGGATTGTTCCGCCAGTATCGCGCCGGTCAACCGGCCCACCGGCAAGGTGGACGCGTCCATGGGCGACGTGCACCCGCAGGGCAATCCCCACTACTGGCTCGACCCCGACAACGGGCTGATCATCGCCGCAACCATCGCGGACGCGCTCGCCCGCGTGGATCCCGAGCACGCGGATGCCTACCAGGCCGGGCTGGAGCGATTCCGCACCGAGCTCGAAGTGCACCGGACGGCGTGGCTGCAGAAGGCAAAACCGCTCGAGCACATGGAGATCGTCACCTACCACGACACATGGCCATATTTCTGCAGGGCATTCGGGGTGGACGTGATCGGGTTCATCGAGCCGTGGCCGGGAATCGAACCCACGCCGTCCCACACCGCCTCGCTGATCGAGTTGATCAAGACGCGGGGTGTGAAGATCATTGGACTGGAACCATACAAGTCGCGCCGCACGCCCGAGGCCATCGAGCGCGCGACGGGAGCAGAGATCGTCGAGCTCCCGCCTTCGGTGGGCGGGGCGCCGGGCGCGGATGACTACTTCAGCCTCTTCGACGTCCTCATCGACCGCCTGCTGGAGGGAGCAGAATAGCCATGCTTGAACTGCTGGGCTTTCACTTTGTGCAGCTGGCCGTGTTGACGGTGCTGGTCCTGGCGGGAATCCACGCCTACCTGGGGTATCACGTGGTCAGCCGCGACGTGATCTTCGTGGACCTGTCTCTCGCGCAGGTCTCGGCGCTGGGCGCCACCATCGCCTTCTGCCTGGGGGTTCGCGATCCGGTGCCCGCCTATGTGATATCCCTGTTGTTCACGCTCGCCGGCGCGCTGCTGATATCCCTGTCGCGTACCCGCGACGACCGCGTTCCGCCCGAGGCCTTCATCGGCATCCTGTACGCGGCGGCGGGGTCTTTCCCGCTGCTGCTGCTCTCGCACCACGCGGAGGGGGCGGAGATGCTGCACCACATGATCGCGGGATCGCTGCTCACGGTGTCGCCGCACGAACTCATCAAGATCACCATTCTGTACGCGGTGATCGGAGCCTTCTTCTATCGCTTCCGCCACCGCTTCAATCTGATAAGTACCGATCGCGCGGCGGCGGCGGCGAAGGGATGGAACCTGGTGTGGTGGGACTTCCTGTTCTACGCGGCCTTCGCGGTGGTGGTGACGTCGTCGGTGGCGGTGGCGGGCGTGCTGCTGGTGTTCTCGCTGCTGGTCATCCCGCCGGTGTGCGCGCTGCTGGTGACCACCAGCACCGGCCGGCGCCTCGCGCTGGGCTGGGGGGTCGCGACGGCTGGATCTCTGATCGGGGTGATCGCGTCGGTTGCATGGGACCTCCCGGCAGGGCCCACCGTGATCACGGCGCTGGCGGGGTTGCTGGTGTTGACGGTGGCCGCGCGGCGGTTCGCGCGGCGTTGATCAAGCCTCGCGGGGGGGGAGGATGCCGTACTTGTTGATCTTGGCGTGCAACTGCTGGCGGCTCAGACCGAGCGCCTCGGCCGTGCGCGACACGTTGCCACCGTGCTCGGCCAGCGCCTGGCGGAGCAGGCTCTCTTCGTAGCGCTCCATCTGCGCTTTCAGGGTGCTGCTGTCGCGCGGCGGCGGCGCGGCGCCGGCAGCCCCCAGGAATCGTTCAATCGCCCCGGCCTGGATCACGTTGCGCTCGTCGCGGAAGTGCACGCCGAACTCGATGGCGCCCTTGAGTCCGCGCACGTTTCCCGCCCACGGGTTCGCCAGCAGGAGCGCGCGCGCACCCGCGGAGAGCAGCGGCTGGGGAATACCGGACTCGGCGGAACTGCGCGCCAGGAAGTACTCCGCCAGGGGAATGATGTCCTCGCGGCGTTCGCGCAAGGGCGGCAGGTGGATCTGCGCTCCGTTGAGACGGCTGAACAGATCGTCACGGAACGCCCTGGATTCCACCGCCGCGGAGAGGTCCCGGTGGGTGGCGGCGATGATGCGCACGTCGACCTTCCGGAACACGCTCTCGTCTCCAACCCGGGCCACCTCGCGGGTCTCCAGCACGCGCAGCAACTTGGGCTGCGTCGCCAGAGGCATGTCGCCGATTTCGTCCAGGAAGAGCGTCCCGCCGTCGGCCGCCTCGAACAGTCCCGGGCGATCCGCGACCGCGCCGGAGAACGCCCCCCTGACGTGGCCAAACAGGATGCTCTCGACCAGTTCGTGGGGCATGCCACTGCAGTTGACCGGGATGAAGGGACGGCCCGAGCGTGGACTCAGGCGGTGGATGGCCCGCGCGTACACTTCCTTGCCGGTCCCGGTCTCGCCGTGCATGAGGACGGTGATGTGTGACGGGGCGATCTTCTCCACCGTGGCGATGACCTCGTGCATGGCCTTGTTGCGTGTCGCCATGCCATCCCCGGTGAACTTCTGGGCCAACGGGGAATCGCGCTTCTGGTCGCGCCCCGTCCCCTTCTCCAGTTCACCGTGGTTGCGCGCGTTCTCGATGGCGAACGACGCCTGGGTCGCAAACGCACTCAACACCTGGTGGTTGTCGTCCAGCGGACGCGGGAGCATGTGCGTGCTGTCGGCGTAGATCACGCCGATCAGTTCGTCCCGGTAGACAAGCGGCAGGCACACCGCGGCCACCAGTCCGCCCGCCTGGATGCTGTCGCTGGTCTTGAAGTCGTCCAGCAGCCGCAGGTCGGAGACGGCAAAGGGCTCGTGGGTATCCGCAACCCGGTCCCTGACCGTGTGGCTGATCTCGGGCGTGTCGCTTTCCTCCCACTTCGCCATGTCCGCGTAGCGCCCGGTGAAGGTGGAGAAACCACCATCGGGTTCGCGCAGCATGAGGAACCCGCGTTCACACCCGGTCACCTTGATGATGCCATCGACGATCTTGTTGAGTATCCCCGTGAGATCGGAGGGGGAGGCGAGCAGGATGGCGATGTCGGCGATGATGGCGTACGAGGCGCTGGGGTCCGGCGCGGGGGCGTTCTCCGGCCCCGGCGTCCTGGTGGCGCGCCTGCGGCCCAGTTCCAGGAGCGGATCGGGCCCTCTTCCCCGGTTATTGCGGCGGTTGCTGGACATCGCTCGAGCAACGATAGTAGCACATCCCGCCCGGCGGGAATCAGAGGGTTGTGGCCGGGAAATTGGGTCCCGGACACCGTAATGCTTTGTTAGAAGAATAGTTGCGGGCGCATTCTGTGCCCCGGCAGCGTCTCACGGCCCAACCCGGCAACCCGCCGACAGATCACCGTGTGTCGGGGACAATTTCCCGGCCACATGCAAAGCAAAGAGCCCGCCGGGAGGCGGGCTCTTTTCGGCGTGGGTCTCCCCGGCTAGGGACGGTTCCCACGACGTATTCGCTTCGCACAGTTACCGCTGGGCCTCCCCTGCCGCAACATTGCAGTTGCGACCGGTTTGGGCTATAACATCAACACGTGGGTCATGCCCCCGTTGGGACAGTGACTAACGATTCCAGGTGCTGTTGCCCCAGGTGCTGTTGCCCCAGGTGCTGTTGCCCATGACACCCCAGATGCTCTTGCCGAAAATCGCGAGAACGCTGAGGATGAGGCCGAGATTCGAGAGGATCGTGTAACGCATTTTCTTACCTCCGTTGGACGTTACTGGTTGCGGGCCTTAGCTGCTTGTCCTTGCCCATCGTTTCAGCGTCGGCCTTTCGGTATCCTGTTAAGGCAACCGGCGTACCAACGGGGCACAAAGTTCCGCAAGAATCCTTAACATGTTTTATAACAACGAGTTATTCCATCGGGTTTCCCGTCACGGCGCGATGTTGCTCATGGTTCCCGCCCCCGAGTGTCAGGCATGCTTGACACGCCGGCGCCGCCCGGATGACCACCTCGCCTGCTATCTTGTTACGGAATAAACAGTTAGGAGTGTCAAATGAACTTTACAGTGGGGCGTCATGAAAGGTTGACGGCTGCCGGAAGGAGGGCCCGGCCGCTGGCACTTGCGGCCCTGCTGCTCGCCGGGCTCGCGGGAGGCGCGATGGCGAAGGATCTGTTTCCCTATTCCCCGGTGATCCGGACGCTGGACAACGGGCTGCGCGTGGTCATGGTGCCCTTCGACAGCCCCGGGATCGTCGCCTACTACACCATTGTGCGCGCCGGCTCGCGCAACGAGGTGGAGCCGGGCAAATCCGGTTTCGCCCATTTCTTCGAGCACATGATGTTCCGCGGCACCGCGCGCTTCTCGAACGTGCAGTACAACGCCCTGTTTCGCGACCTGGGCAGCGACGTCAACGCCTACACTTCCGACGACGTCACCGTGTATCACGCAATCTTCGGCAGCGACGGTCTCGAGTCGGTGATCGACGTGGAATCGGATCGTTTCATGAATCTCCAGTATCAGGAGTCGGACTTCAAGCAGGAGGCCAAGGCGGTGCTGGGCGAGTACAACAAGAACTACTCCGACCCCGAGAACAAGATGTACGAGCGCGTGCGCGAAACTGCGTTCACCACGCACACGTACCGCCACACCACCATGGGCTTCCTGGCCGACATCAAGGACATGCCCAACCAGTACGACTACAGCCTGCAGTTCTTCCACCGCTACTACACGCCGTCCAATTGTGTGGTGCTGGTGGTGGGTGACATCGACGTCGACAGGACATTCACCCTGATTGGGAAGTACTACGGTGCGTGGAAGGTTCCTCCGTACCGGCCGGATATCCCGGTGGAGCCGGAGCAGAAGGAGGCGCGTTCATCGCATATCGACTGGGACAATCCCACCCTCCCCTACGTCGCGGTGGCGTTCAAGGTCCCGGCGTTCGGCGCCGGGACGCGCGACAGCGCGGCCATCGACATCCTAGCCGAGTTGCTCTACGAGTCAACCAGCCCGCTCTACCAGGCGCTGGTAGTCGACGAACAGAAGGTGGACGAGCTCAGCGTCTATGTCCCCTCCCGCCGCGACCCGGGGCTCTTCCTGGTCTACGCGCGCGTGCTGGATCCGGCCAATCTCGACGAGGTGCGCGACCGGATATACCAGGCCGCCGAGGACGCGGCGAGCACCGCCGCCGATGGGGAGCGGCTGGACGCGGTCAAATCGAACATCCGCTACTCGTTCGCGATGTCGCTGGACACCGCACGTTCGGTGGCGCGTCACCTCACCTTCGTCATCGGGCTCACCGGCGACCCGGCGACGCTCAACGAACTGTACAACCGCTACGACGAGGTCACGCCGGAGGATCTGCAGCACACGGCGGCCGCCTATCTCACACGGTCGCGGAGCACCGTGGTTACGCTGACGGGAGGTTCCAATTGAGAACACCGATGTCGATCAACCTGGGTATCGCCACCCTGTTCCTGGCGGGCATGATGATCATGAGTCCAATTCGTTCCCACGCCGAACCGGCGCCCACTCCCGCCGTCACGCTCCCCATCCAGTCCTCACCGCTGGTGACGTTTCGCGTCCAGTTCCGCGCGGGAACCATCGATGACCCGGCGGGCAAGGAAGGCCTGACGCGGCTGACCGCGTCGCTGCTGACCGATGGCGGCACGAAATCGCATACCTACAACGAGATCGTGGAGATGCTCTACCCGATGGCCGCGTCTATTGATGTGACCGTCGACAAGGAGATCACCACATTCTACGGCACCACCCACATCGACAATCTGGATCGCTACTTCGAGCTGTTCAGCCAGATGCTGCTGGAGCCACGCTTCGATGCGCGCGACTTCGAACGCGTCAAGACCAGTCAGATCAACTACGTCGCCAAGACTCTGCGTGGCACCAACGACGAGGAGTTTGGCAAGCAGGCTCTGGGTGTGATGATGTACGAGGGCCATCCGTACGGCGCACCCAACGCCGGCACGGTTTCGTCGCTCGAATCGATTACACTCGATGACGTCAGGAGCCAGTGCTCGCGGGTATTCACGCGCGACAACGCGATCATCGGTCTGGCGGGCGGATACCCGGAGGACCTGCAGGACCGCATGGCGAAGGTCATTGCGAAGCTGCCCGCCGGGGCGCCGGCGCGTGTTCCGCTGGGCACGCCTCCCACCATCCAGAATGTCCAGGTCACGGCGGTGGAAAAGGACTGTCTGGCCACCGCCATCTCCATCGGCTTTCCCATCGACGTGACACGCGCCAGCGACGACTTCTACGCGCTGCTGATCGCGAACTCATACCTGGGCGAGCACCGCACCTTCAACGGGCGCCTGATGATGCGCATGCGCGAGATCCGCGGGCTGAACTACGGGGACTACTCCTACATCGAGCATTTCGTGCAGGACGGCGGCTCCACCTTCCCGCTCACCAATTTCGCGCGCAGCCAGCAGTACTTCTCCATCTGGATCCGCCCGGTGCAGACCCAGCACCGCCAGTTCGCACTGCGCCTGGCCATATTCGAGCTGGAGCGGCTGGTGCGCGACGGCATGACCCAGGAGGAGTTCGAGCGCACGCGCACATTCCTCAAGCACTACAGCAAGCTGTGGGCGCAGGACCAGAACCGCCGCCTGGGCTACCTGATGGACTCTCGCTTCTACGGGACGGAGGACTACATCGCCACCCTGCCCGCCCGGTTGGACCAGGTGACGCTGGAGCAGGTCAACGCCGCCATCCGCAGGCACCTCAACGCAAGCAACCTGTGCGTAGCGGTCATCACCAGCGGCGCGGATCAGTTCCTGCAGGACCTCATCACCAACAAACCGTCCCCGATGACGTACGAAGCGGAGGGCATCGCCGCGGACGTGATCGCGGAAGACGGCGTGGTGTCGGTCTACAAACTGAACATCAACCAGTCAGCGTCGAAGATCGTGGCGGCGGAGGAGATGTTCAAGTAGCCGCGCACCCCCCCGAACGCCGATTCTCCCCGGCCCCGAATGTTGACCGGGGGGCGGCCGGGTGTTATCGTCCGGTTATCGCGCCGGCGCGGGGACCGCGTGGTCGCCCCACGACCGCACCCCGCCGGAACACCCGCCCGCGATGAAAGCAATTGCCCAAACCGTGAGGACCGACGCATGCGCCTGCAAGGAATCATCCGCCGCCGCTTCATGCCATTGGCGCTCGCCGCGGTCTGCGCCGCGGCATTCGCCTCCTGCGAGGACAACCAGGCTCCGGAACCGGCGCCATCCCGGGTCGCGGTCGTTTCCGGGGACGACCAGTACTCCAGGAAGGGAACCGAGCTGGAGGCGCCGCTCGTACTCCGGGTGACGCTCGAGGACGGCGAACCCGGGGAGGGTGTGGTGGTGAACTTCCGGGTGGTCGAAGGCGGGGGCACCCTGTCGCGCCAGCAGGCCTCCTGCAACAGCAGCGGCAACGCCAGCGTGCGCTGGACGCTCGGCCCCGACACCGGCCCGCAGCGCGTCATCGCCTCGGTGGCGAGTAACAGCGCGTTGAGCGCGCAGTTCCAGGCGACATCGTCAGACTACTACTGCCCCGAAGAGGATCCGGCGTTCGCGCGCAAGTTCTCGCCGGCGGGCAACCTGCTCCAGTTCACGCGGCAATCCACCCTGAACCGCTCCGGCGGAACCAACCGCGTGGGGTTGGTACAGATCGCGCCGCAGTACCCCGACTCCCTGATTGGCAGTTCGCTGGTGGCCTTCGACGAGGGATCACTTCTCAACGTGGTTCGCGATTGCGCGTTCTCGGTCAACGGCGACTTCTACGTGGCGTGGACGCAGGGCTCCGGTGTGCAGGAGGTCATGAAGATCGAACCCGACGGCTCCTCATCCCACTTCGCCACCCTGGCCTCATACTTCGGCAGCGAGATCACGCTGCTCCCCGGGGGCGTGCTGGGGGGCTGCGACGAGTTCGGTCCTTTCACGGTGGGATGCCGCGACACGCTGACGCGCTATGAGGACGCCATGTACCTGGGCGAAGGAGCGGACGCCGCCAACAACGACGCGGTGGCGGTGGATCCGGTCAGCGGCGACCTGTACTTCATCACCCTCGCGGATCGCCGCCTCAACCGGCTGCCGCTGGACGGCTACACCCAGACCGGGCCCGTCGAAGACGTGGCAACGCTGGAGATCGACGAGGCATGGGGCGCCACCGGCATGGTGGTGGACGACAACGACGGATCCGTGTTCATCCTGGTGGAGTCGGCCAACACCAAGGGAATCGTGAAGGTCACATCGGGCGGCGTCAAGACGACGGCGGTGGACTTCTTTGCGCGGCGCGGCGCCGGGGTTCTGGCCGGAATTCAAAGCGACCTGGCCATCGATCAGGGCATCCGGCAGTTGTTCACCGTGGACACACTGAACAACGTCATCGTGCTGTACCAGATCGCAACCGATGCGCTGGGCACGCTGGCCCCCATGGGCGACCCGGGGTCGGTGTCCGACGGCTCGCAGGGCGAGCGTGTGGGACTCGCGGTGATGCCCTAGCTACTCCACCGTCACGGTTCCGTCACCGCGCACGATGGTGCCCGCCCGGTAGACCTCGAGCCCATCGGCGCGCTCGGGAACGTAGTCGGCGTCCTCCGCCGACACCACCACCAGCATGCCCGCACCCATGTTGAACACGCGGTGCATCTCCCCGGCCACCACGTCACCCTTCTCCGCCAGCCATGTAAACACCGGCGGCACCGGCCAGGCGCCCTTTTCCAGGCGCGCGGCACAGCCTTTGGGCAGAATGCGCGGCAGGTTTTCGAGCACGCCGCCACCGGTGATGTGCGCCAACCCCTTGATCTTGACCCGCGCCGCAATCTCGTTGACAGCAGTCAGGTAGGAGCGGTGAACGCGCAGAAACTCGTCGGCCACCGTGGTTCCCAGTTCGTCCACGCGCGCATCCACCGCCAGCCCCAGCGTTTCGAAGGCAACCCGGCGCGCGAGCGAGTAGCCGTTGGTATGCAGGCCGTTTGAGGGCAGCGCGAGGACCACGTCACCGGGCACGATGCCCGACCCGTCGATGATCGCATCGCGCTCCACTACCCCGACGATGGTTCCGGCCAGGTCGAAGTCGCCCTCCTGGTAGAGCCCGGGCATCTCCGCGGTCTCGCCGCCGATCAGCGCGCAGCCGTTCTCCGCGCACGCCTTTGCCAGTCCCGACACGACCGACGCGATCATGTCCGGCTCGATCTTTCCCGCCGCGACGTAGTCCAGAAAGAACAGCGGGCGCGCGCCCTGCACGAGGATGTCGTTGACACAGTGGTTCACGAGGTCCTGGCCCACGGTGTCGTAACGGCGTGCGGCGCGTGCCACCAGAAGCTTGGTACCGACGCCGTCCATGCTGCTCACCAGCACCGGCTCGCGCATGTCGGCGGGGACGCGAAACAGCCCGCCGAAGGATCCGATCTCGGAGAGGACCTCGCCCCCCCAGGTCTTCTTTACCAGGCGCGCAATGGCGCGCGTGGCCTCATTGGCCTTGTCGATGTCGACCCCGGAATCCCGGTATCGCATTTCGTCGTCACGCTCCTGATGGGCCGGGTGGATCGCGGTGCTCACCGCCCCACCGGCTAAAGACGTTCCTGCAGGGACTCGTAGATGGCGGTGGTCGGGTCGTTCTCCACGATGAGCGGGAAATCACCGCGCTCGATCAGCTCCAGCAGCAGATCCGCGATCTCGCGGTCAAACTGCTCGCCGCGGTACTTGTGGAACTGGTCGACCACCTTCTCAACCGGCAGTCCCTTGCGGTAAGGACGGTCCGAGGTCATGGCATCGAACGCATCCGAAACCAGGATGATCCTCGCACCGATGGGAATCTCGTTTCCCTTGAGCCCCTCCGGATATCCGCGCCCGTTGGGCTGCTCGTGATGATAGCGCACCAGTACGGCGGCTTCCCGCAGAAACTTGAGGTTTTCCACGATGTCCGCGCCGATGGTGGGGTGCTGCTTCAGGGTGAGGAACTCCTGGTCACTCAGGCGCTCCTTCTTGAGCAGGATCTCGTGCTCGATGGCGATCTTGCCGATGTCGTGCAACAGGGCGCCGTATTCGAGGATCTCCAGGTCGCGCGCGGAGAGTCCCAATCCGCGACCCAGTCGCAGCGCGTAGCGCGACACCCGGTAGGAGTGGCCGTGGGTGTAGGGGTCGTTGGCGTCGATGGCGGAGGTGAGGGCGGCAACGGTATTAATGTGCGCCTCCTTCATCTCGATGTACAGCTTGAAGGTATACCGCGCGAGGAAGATGGGTACGATGAAGAGCAGCAGCGTCCACATTCCGTGCGCGCGATACACCAGGGCAATGATGGCGCCGATGGGTATGAAGGCGAAGATGTGGAAGAAGGTCCACAGGTAGTTGTGGCGCCACACCTGGAACGCACTCTTGCGCCCGCGCAACGCAACCACCACGCTGATGGCGATGGTATTGACCAGGTAGTACACCACGCTGCATACACCCAGTGGCACCAGGAAGCGTGCCGAATCCAGGCTGGTCCACGACGGCGGGAAAGACCAGTACGCCAGCCCCGCCAGACCCACGGTCATGATCAGCAGCGGCACGTTGAACGCGTACTTCACCGCCGCGCGCCGCTGGATGAACACCTCCGAGAAGAAAGAGGCGATGGCCTCCACCAGCACCGCGGCCGGCGGGCCCAGCAGCACGATGGCGGCCAGGTCAAGCGGGCTGGAGGCATAGATGGACGCGCCACCCCGTGGCAGGGTGATCTGCGCGGTATCCGCCACCACGATCATGAGGGCGAAAACGAGAACTTCCGGAAAGCGTGTCAGCGGGAAATCACGGACAAGAAGCGCAAAGAGGGCGAAACCGGCGAGGATGAAGGTAAGGTAATAGACCCTGAACCCGATCGACGAGTCTCTCAGCTCACCCTTTGAGGTCACTTGATCTTGTACTCAACCGAGCTCTTGAATTCCAGTTTTCCGACCAGGCGGTTGACCGCGTCCAGTGTTGCGAACACAATGGTTCGGTGTTCGTCACCCGACACGAGCGCGCACCCGACAAGGGTCTTGGTATGGCGTTCTCCGACAACTTCGACGCAGACCAAGACGGCATCGCGGCCACCCGGCTGCACCTTCAGGACGCCACCTAAGCACAGGCGTGTGGGCTCGTCAAGGAATTCCGAAACAGCGCGCAGGGTGGCATCGGCAACCACGAAGAGCGCGCCGGCGGCGGGGTTGTCGCTCTGGCTGCCGCCGAACGCGTGTGCTCCGTCGCGGGTCAGTTCGACCTCGGCGCGCACGCCCTCGCGCGACGACACCACGTTCACCTGCGAGAACGCAAAGCGCGAGGCGTGTTCGATGATGGGAAACTCTTCGATGACGGGTTCTTCGGACGCGGGCGTCTCTTCGGCGTCCAGCATCACCACACCGATCTTCTTGTAGTCGACGTCGATGCCCATGCCGGCCTTGAGGGCCCCTTCCACGTCGCGCGCGATGAACTTGGGGGACTTGCCCGCCCCCGCCACCACGTGGATCTCGATCACCTGACCGGACCCGTCGAGGCGAATCCGGCACGAGGTGACGCCCTGAATCCGCCCGATGAGGGATTCCGCGCGCCGGACGTCCTCCGATGTAAGTCGTTGTGATGCCATGGCTTGAAGAGTCCCGCGCGCCGCCGGAACACCCGGCGGGCGCGCAACTCATTATACCACACCGCGGGCTGCAAGAATCCTTCCAGCCGCGGCCAGGCCTCAGTAGCTCACCAGGTCGATCAGATGCCGGCGGCGCCCCTCGATATCGTGCGCGGAGAGACCGCAGATGCCATCCACCGAGAAGGCCTCCACCGCGTAGCTGGCCATGACGGTTCCCCAGGTGAGCGCCGCGGCCAGGTTGGAGCGGTCGAGACTGCCGCTGCGGGAGAGGTGCCCCAGGAAGCCTCCCGCGAAGGTGTCGCCCGCACCGGTGGGGTCCACCACGCGCGTGAGCAGCACCGCGGGCACGTAGAGGGTCACGTCGGGACCAAACAGAACCGCGCCGTGCTCACCCCGCTTGATCACCACATAACGCGGTCCCCACTGGCGGATCTTTCCGGCCGAGGCCAGCACCGTCCACTCGTCGGCGAGTTGCATGGCTTCTTCGTCGTTGATGAAGAGCAGGTCGACGCGCTTGATCACTTCCAGCAACGCGTCGCGCTTGGTGTTGATCCAGAAATTCATGGTGTCCATGGCCACGAGACGGGCGTCGTGGGTCTGATCCAGCACGGACAGTTGCAGGCCGGGATCGATGTTGCCGAGCAGCACGAATTTCGTCTGACGGTATGCCTCGGGGATGCTGGGATTGAAGTGCTGGAACACGTTGAGCGCGGTCTCCAGTGTGTCGCGGTCCTTGAAGTTCTCGTGGTAGCGGCCCTTCCAGTGGAAGGTCTTCCCCGCCACGGATTCGATGCCGCGCACGTCCACCCCGTGGTCGCTCATCTTGTCCATATGGTGCGACCCGAAGTCGTCCCCCACGATCCCCACCACCTGGGGACTCGAGAAGTAGCTCGCGGCGATGGAGGCGAAGCTGGCCGATCCGCCCAGCGCCATGTCGGCGCGGCCCTGCGGGGTCTCGATGGAATCGAACGCCACCGAACCCACGATCAACAACGGCTCCTTCTTCTGCTCTTGCATGGTGTTGCTCCTCGGAATCCAAGGGTCCTTCTGGGGTGCGCCCTTTGCAGACTACATGCTTTCGGGGGCGCTCACACCCAGCAGGTGCAGCGCGTTCTTCAAGACAATCTTGGTGGCGCGTGCAAGATCCAGCCGCGCCGCCGAAACCGCCGCATCTTCGCCCACGATGCGGCACGCATGATAGAACTGGTGAAACGCGGTGGCGAGTTCCTGCGCGTAGGTGGCGATGCGGTGCGGTTCGCGTGCATGCGCCGCCCCCGCCACTACACCCGGAAAGTACAACAGTTGCAGCATCAGCGCGCGTTCTTCCGCCGCCGTCAACAGCGAAAGGTCGGCGCCGGCTGCGGCCACGCCGCGCTCCTCGGCAAAGCGAATAACGCTGGCGATGCGCGCGTGCGCGTACTGCACGTAGTACACCGGGTTCTCGTCGGACTGTTTGCGCGCCAGGGTGAGATCGAAATCGAGCGGCGAGTTTGCGCGGCGCATCAGAAAGAAGTACTTGGCCACATCCACACCCACGTCCTCGATCAACTCGCGCATGCTGATGAACTCACCCGCGCGTTTGCTCATGCTCACCGGGTTCCCGTCCTCCAGCAGACGCACCCAGCCGACAATGATGATCTCCAGCCAGTCGGCCGGCGCGCCCAGCGCGGTCATGGCCGCCCGCATACGCGCCACGTAGCCGTGGTGATCGGGGCCCAGCAGCCCGATGGCACGGTCGAAGCCGCGATCCAGCTTGGCCGCGTGATAGGCCACGTCGGCCACGAAATAGGTGGGCACACCGTCGCTCTTCTTCAGCACGCGATCCTTGTCGTCGCCGAACTCGGTGGAGCGAAAATACACCGCCCCATCCTGCTGGTAGGTGTGTCCGCTGGCGACGAGACGGTCGTAGGCCGCCTCCACCGCCTCCGGGTGCAGCGAAGACTCCAGGAAGAACTCATCGAAGCGCACCCCGTAGCGGAGCAGGTCGTCGCGAATGCGGTCCAGCAAACGCGCGGCGGCCAGCCGTCCGAGTTCCGCCACGTCCCCCGAAGTCGCCAGGCGCTTCGCCCGCTCTTCCTCCGCTTCCGCGGCGATCTCCGCCAGGTAACCCCCGGGGTACTGGTACTGCTCAATCGACTCACCCTTCGCCGCCATACCCAGCCGCTCACGCAGACGGAAGCCGAGGCTCGCGCCCAGCGCCTCCACCTGCTTGCCGAAGTCGTTCACGTAGTATTCGCCCTGCGTCTGGTAACCCGCGAAATCGAGCAGGTTGAGAATGGCGTTGCCCACCGCCGCGGCGCGCGCGGAAACGATTACCAGCGGGCCGGTCGGGTTGGCGGAGACATACTCCACCTGCAGGCGCTGACCGGCGCCGTCACCGGTACGGCCGTAGGCATTGCCGGCTTCGAGCACCTCGCGCACGGTGCTGGCCAGCACGGGTCCGGCGAGCCGGAAGTTGATGAATCCGGGGCGCACCGCCTCCACGCTCGCCACCACGTCCGGGTCGACGCGCAGCGAAGCCGCCACGCGCTCCGCGATTTCGATGGGGTTCTTCTTGAGGACCTTGGCCAGGGACATGGCAACCGGGGTCGCGATGTCTCCATGCGCGGCATCGCGTGGGCGCTCCATCGCCACCGGAACGCCGGCGGCATCGTAACCCAGACCACGCAACGCGTCCGCGACGGCGGCCACGATGGTGTCGCGTGCGCTCAACTGCCGCTCTCCGCTTCCCCGTCACCGATTCGCTCGACGGGCGCGTCACCCCACAGGCGTTCGAGCTGGTAGTAACGGCGGACCTCGGGCTGGAAGATGTGGACGACGATGTCGATCATGTCGATCAGGATCCAGCGCAGTGCGTCATACCCTTCCACGTTGTAGATTTCGATGCCGGCCTTGCGGGCCTGTTCCAGGACGTTGTCCGCGATGGCCTTGACCTGGGGACCCGACTCTCCGCTGCACAGGATGAAGAACCGGGTCAGGTCCGTCACCTTGCGCAGGTCCATGATCAACACGTCCCCGGCCTTCTTGTCGTATGCGTAACCGGCAACCTTGCGCGCGGTGGCCACGGTGGCCCGCGAGGGCTTCTTTCCCGCGGGCCGGCGCGCTGTCGGCTTTGGTTCGATCGATCGCTTCGTCACTTGCCCTCCGTGATTATTCGCTCTTGCGGCGGCGCATGACGAGCATCGCCACCAGAGCGCTGCCAATATACAGGACCACCAGGGGAACCGCCATCAGCACCTGTGACACCGGGTCCGGGGGCGTGAACACGGCGGCGGCCACGAAGATGATCACCACCGCGTAGCGCCACTGGCGCAGGAACAGCCGGGGCGAAACCACACCGAGAATGGACAGCAGCAGGATCACGATGGGCAGCTGAAACACCAGGCCGAACGCGAGGCACATCCTCGAAATGGTGGTGAAGTACGCCCCCACCGAAATCATGGGCTGGATGCGTTCGGTAGCAAAGCCCAGCATGAACTGGATGATCACCGGAATCACGGCGAAATACGAGAACGCCACCCCGGCGTAGAACAACAGCGCCGACGCGGCCGCCACCGGCAGGAGGCGTGAGCGTTCGCGCCGGAACAGCCCCGGCGATACGAAGCGCCACACCCGGTAACCGACGTACGGGAAGCCCGCCAGCCCCCCGAGGATGAAGCTGAGCTTCATCCGGGTCATGAATGCTTCCGAGGGTGCGAGGAATGCCAGATGCTCGACGGGTACGTCGGCCACCAGCCATTCCATAATGGGGCCGCTGAAGAACCAGGCAACGATCGACAGTCCCAGCAGCAGTATCAGCGAGGACACCAGCACGCTGCGAAGCTCCCCGAGATGATCCCAGAAGGACATCTCACGGAGTATCTCGGCGCGCGCCGGCTCGCGTAGCGGCCGCATCACTCTCCATTAGAGCAGTTCCCGCTCCATCTGATAGTTGACGCTGGTGTCGACGGTGTCTCCACCGGCGCGGGGCGTCAGGTCCATGTCGACGGTCATCCTGGACTTGAGCTTGACGATCGCGCGGGCGGCTGGATCGAAGAGGAACTCGAACTTGCCCTTGCCCCCGCCTTCCACCTGGAAGGTCCCCATGGGGCTGACCGACGTCCCCGCCACCTCGGTGGCGAGGTCACCGGTGACGGACGCGCAGTCCACACCACCCTGCTTCTTGTTCTCCTTGTATGTGTAGTGGGCCGTCACCTTGACGTCGGTGCCATCGGCCCCCTTCTCCGTGTCGCTGCTCTCCCAGGTCCCCCCGGGGGCGTGCGCCCTGCCCGGCAGGCGCGGGAACCACCCCTTCACCAGGGGTTCGACGAAAGGCTGGACGCTGTCCCAGCCATCGTAGTATCCGGACTGCGCGATGTCGCTCACTTCGCCGCTGGGGTCCACCTTGAAAACGATCCCGTGGCCGACCAACATGTCCGCCAGCGGATCCGCGGCCTGATTGCCGAACATCTCACGCATCATGTCCGCCTTGTCGAACACGAGCTCCATGGATGCAACGCCATCGGCGACCGACAGGCACTTCAAGGTGACTTCGAAGTCGCCGATCTGCCCCATGGTATTGCCGCTGAAGGCGAGTTCCTGGCTGAGTTTCACGCGATACTGCCGGCTGGAACCCTCCTCGAAGCTGTACGCGAACATGACATCCTGCGCGAGCGCCTGGGCGGCAAAAGACGCCCCGGCCACGAAGAGACCACAGAAAACCAAGCGCCTGATCATTACAAGCACCTCCAGGGGGACAATCCACTCATTCCAGATCGTCCCGGTTCTGCCGATCAAGCAGAGCACGCACCTCGCTCATGAACTGATTGATGTCCTTGAACTGACGATACACCGAGGCAAAACGCACATACGCCACCTCGTCCAATGACTGCAGCCGGTCGATGACCATGTTGCCGACTTCCGTGCTCTTCACCTCGTTGCGAAACCGCGCAAACATCACCGCTTCGATGTCGTCGACCACCTTCTCCAGCTGTTCCCGCGAAACCGGGCGCTTCTCGCACGCCTTCACCAGCCCACCGAGCAGCTTCTCGCGGCTGTAGTGCTCGCGGCGCCCGTCCTTCTTGACCACCATCAGCGGCGCACGCTCGATGTACTCATAGGTGGTAAAGCGCGCGCTGCACTTGAGGCATTCGCGGCGGCGGCGAATGGCTTCGCCCTCCTTGGTGGTGCGCGAATCCACCACCTTGTCCTCTTCGAAACCGCACTGCGGGCACTTCATGGTTCAGCGCAACTCCGGGTACAACGGGAACGCGTCGCACAGATCGCGCGTGGCACGGCGCACCTCGCCGATCACCGCGGCATCCGCCGGATTCTCCAGCACGCGCCCCATGAGATCGGCGATGCGCTCCATCTCCGCTTCCTTCATGCCGCGCGTGGTCAGCGCGGGCGTGCCGATGCGAACGCCACTGGTAACGAAGGGACTGCGCGTATCGAAGGGCACCGTGTTCTTGTTGACGGTGATCCCGGCCGCTTCCAGCGCCGCCTCGGCCTTCTTGCCGCTCAGGTTGCGCGCGGTCAGGTCGAGCAGGAAGAGGTGCGTGTCGGTTCCCCCCGTGACCACGTCGAACCCCAGCCCCATGAAGCGCGCCGCCAGCGCGCGCGCGTTCGCAACCACCTGGCGCTGGTAGACCTTGAATTCGTCGGACATCGCGTCCAGGAAGCACACCGCCTTGGCGGCGATGATATGCATGAAGGGACCACCCTGCATTCCCGGGAAGGTAATCTTGTCCACCGCCTCGGCGTTCCCCGCCGGCGTGAGTACGAATCCGCCGCGCGGACCACGCAGCGTCTTGTGGGTGGTGCTGGTTACCACGTCGGCGTAGGGCACCGGACTCGGGTGCACACCGGCCGCAACCAGGCCCGCAAAATGGGCCATGTCGACCATGAGCAGACAGCCGGACTCGTCGCAAATGGCCCTCAGGCGCGGGAAGTCCCAGGTGCGCGCGTACGCGCTCGCGCCGGCGACCAGCATCTTCGGGCGCTCGGACAGCGCCTGCGCGCGCAGCGCATCGTAGTCCAGCATGCGCGTCTCGCGGTCCACCTCGTAGGGCACCACGTCGAAGAACATGCCGGAAAAATTCACCGGGTGTCCGTGGGTGAGATGACCACCGTGCGAAAGCGACAGCCCCATGATCTTGTCACCCGGCTTCAGGAAGGCAAAGTACGCCGACATGTTGGCCTGACTGCCGGAGTGCGGCTGCACGTTTGCGTGTTCGGCACCGAACAGCTTCCGGGCGCGCGAGCGCGCGAGTTCCTCCGCCTTGTCCACTTCCTCACAACCACCGTAGTAACGCTTGCCGGGGTAACCTTCGGCGTACTTGTTGGTCATCACCGAGCCCATGGCGGCGAGCACCGCGCGGCTCACGAAGTTCTCCGAGGCGATCATCTCCAGGGTTCCGTGCTGGCGCTGCGCCTCGCCCTTGATGGCGGCGGCAATCTCGGGGTCGACCTTCACGAGGCTCTCGTCAAAACGGCTCACTGTCCTTCCTTTCCTTCCCGGGCGCCCGACTTGTATCCGTCCAGGCGAGGCAGGTGCCCGGCCATGGACTCGATGCATTCACGGATGACACGGCGGGTGCGCCGGTACACCTCGAGTGAACCCCCGATGGGGTCGGGAATATCGCCGTGATGGCTGTCCGAGAAGTTGGTCAGGAGGAACGTGTACTCGAGGGCATCCGCATTGAGCGCACCAACTGTCTGGCGGTGCCCCACACCCATGGTGACGATGAGGTCGGCGTCGCGCACCATCCCGGCGTCCAGCATGCGCGAGCGATGCTGGTTCAGGTCGAGTCCGTCCTCCCCCGCCACCTCGATGGAGTACCGAGAGGCCGGGCTGCCATCCATGGCCGACGTGCCGGCGGATGCCACCGAGACTCCCATGCCCGCCAGCACCTGCCTCGCAATCGCCTCCGCGAGCGGGCTCCGGCACGTGTTGCCCGAACAGACGAACAGGATTCTCTTCAAACGGTCCCTTCCCAGCCGCCATACCCGCGGCCCGCCGCCAGGGAGGGGGTGGCAACGTGGGAGGCGGCATGGAATTGCGCCCTTTCCAGCGCGGGCAACGATACAAACAACGAGTTGACTTTGCAACGGATTCCGACTAATTAGGGGTGAATTCCCCACGCTTGTTCCCCGGGAGGCCATTCATGTTTCGACCGGCAGCCGCGCTAGTTTGCGCGGCCCTGATAACGACCGCTTCGCTCGCCGGCGCCGAGCCGATTCTGAAGCCCCACAAGTACTACGGACCCATCCCCCAGTCCGCCCTGTTCCTGCGCGTGGGCATGCTGGGAGGCGCCAACGACCAGGAGATGCTGGATTTCCTCGACAGCAGGACCCAGCCCCCATTCGAGAACAACATCGAAGACTTCGGCAATTCCCTCACCTTCGATATCGGGTACCAGCACAAGCCGCACCCGCGCTTCGGGTTCAGGCTCAATGCGAGCTACTCGGGGCTGAAGGCAACCGACAACGGCAACATGGTGGCGCTCGCGGCCCCGGTTCCCCCCGACACGATCTCGCCGGAACTGGACTTCTCACGGGAGTTCAAGGTGGACCTCTTCGTGCTGGAGGCGTCGGCGGTGTACTACTTCGCAGATGCGTCGGTGAAGGAGTTTCAGACCTACCTGGGTGGCGGTTTCAGCTTCGGCTTTCCATACCAGACATACACGGACACGCGCGTACGCGCGGACAACGGCCAGCCATTCGGAGAACCGATCGACCTGAGCGAGTGGGACTTCAGCGCGGGCGTGCACGCGGTGCTGGGTGCAATCTACTACGTGTCGAACCGTTTTGGCATTTCCGGGGAGGGGCGCGTCCAGCTGATGGAGAGCAATTTCGACCAGATCGAGATACCCAATGAAACCGGAGACCCGGAAACGGTCGGCTTCGTGGTCAAGTACACCGGCTTCTTCGTGACGGTCGGCGTGGCGTGGGCGTTCTGACACGCGCCTCCCGGAAGCGAGCCCCGATGCGCCCCACCATCAAGAACGTCTCTGTCCGCTCCCCCGCGGGACCGCTGCGCGAAGACGCGGTGGTGATTCCCGTGTTTGCCGGCGCCCGCGCACTGCCGCGCGAGGCGCTCCCGCGCGACCGCGCCGCCGCCGTCGCGGCCACGCTGCTCTACAAGGGCGGCTTTGCGGCACGACGCGGGGAGTGCCGCGTGGCGTCGGTCGTGCGAGGCAAGCGCCTGCTGCACGTGGTGCTGGTGGGACTGGGCAAACCCGCGGCGGCCAACGCCGAGGACATCGCGGACGCTGCCGGATCGGCCGCAACGGCGTTGATCCAGGCCGGCGCCGAATCGGCCGCCGTGCTGCTGGACCCCGTCCTCGCCGCGCCACTACCAGGTCCGGATGTGGCCCACGCCTTTCTCAAGGGTATGCTGCTGTCGGGCTACGCGTTTGCCGTGGGCAAGCGAAGCAAGGCACGACTCCCCAGACTCACCATCGTCACCGCGCAACCCGCGCGCGACTTCGCGGTGGCCATCCGCCGCGCCCGCCTGGTGAGCGGGCTCATCGTCACCGTGCGCGACTGGGTGAACACACCGGCCAACGCCATGACTCCGGGGCTCTTTGCGGACGAGGGGCGGGCGCTGTGCGCTCAATACGGCGTTTCCTGCCGCGTGTGGGGCCGCCGCGAGATCGAGAAAGCCGCCATGGGTGGCGTGCTCGGCGTCGCCGAGGGCAGCCGAGAAGAGCCGCGCTTCATGGTGATGCACTACAACATGGACAAGCCCCGGCTGCCGTTGGTGTGCCTGGTCGGAAAGGGAGTGACGTTCGACTCGGGTGGAATCTCCATCAAGCCGTGGGAGAAGATGAACGAGATGAAGTCCGACATGGCGGGCGGCGCGGCGACGGTGGCAGCCATCTGCGGGTGCGCGTCGCTGGAACTGCCGGTACGTGTGGTGGCGATGGTTCCCTGCGTGGAGAACATGCCCGGCGGGGGCGCGTTTCGCCCCGGCGATGTGCTCACACTGTGTTCGGGCAAGACGGTTGAGGTCTACACCACCGATGCCGAGGGGCGCCTGATACTCGCCGACGCGGTCGCCTACGCGCGCGCGCACTACAAGCCCGATGTCATCGTGGACATCGCCACGCTCACCGGGGGCGCGGTAATCGCGCTCGGAACACGCGTGGCCCCCATCATGGGAAACGACAACGCGCGCGTGGATGAGGTGCGCAAGGCGGGCGATGCGGCCGGAGAACCGGTGTGGCCGCTTCCGCTGGACGAGCGCTTCTTCGACATGGTCCGGGGGGAGATTGCGGACTACAAGAACTACACCGGCCGCCAGGCGTCTCCCATCACCGGCGGCGCGCTGGTGGGGGTCTTCGCCGAGTCGACGCCCTGGGTGCACATTGACATCGCGGGGTCCAGCTGGTGCGACGGTGGTGGCGCGTCCTACCAGTCGCGCGGCGCAACCGGCTTCGGCGTGGATCTGCTGGTTCGTTTTCTGGAGATCGCGGCGGGCCGCTGAGCAGCGTCAGGTCTTCCGCCACACCATGCTTTCCTGGCGGGTCAGAAAGACCCACAATCCCATCACCGCGGCCGCGTTCAGCACCATGAACGTCCACGGCACGCGAAAGACCCCCGCGCCGCGCGCGGTCTTCAGCGGGGTCAGGTTCAGGAGCCCCAGCGTATAGAAGAGAGTCTGCAGCGCGAACGCCGCGGCAAAGAACGGTCCCGGCAGCAATGCGCTCGCCACCCACGCGCTGATGCAGAAGTACGGCACCAGCAGCCGCAACACCTTGTGCGAGACGAACTGGAACAACACCGGGTTGTCGCGCACGCTCAACAGCCTGGGCTCCAGCGCCATCGCCTGGTAGTTCCCCGCCAGTGTTCGCACCTTGCGCGAGAACTCGCGCGCCGCGGTGGCCGAAGTGAGATCGAAGGCACGCGCCGCGCGAACGAAGATCACCCGATACCCTGCCATCACGATGCGCATGGGCACGAGGAAGTCGTCCAGCAGCGTGTGCGGCGCAAGCGGCACGAAGAGGTTGCGCCGCACCGCGTAGATGGAGCCCGTCGCCCCCACCACCGACGAGACCCTGCTCTCGCTGCGCCGGATGAGCTTCTCGTACTTCCAGTACAAGCCCACGCCGTCGTGGACCTCGCCCACCTCTTCGCCCGCGAGCAGGATGAGTTCACCGCTCACCGCGCCCACCGCTTCGTCGTGGAACGCACTCACCAACTCTGCGATCGCGTTGGCGCTGAAACGCTGCCGGGCGTCACCGAACACAATGATCTCGTGGCTCGCGCTGGCGACACCGATGTTGAGCGCAGCCGCCTTCCCCACCGGCGCCGAACACTCGATCACCTTGACACCGCTGGGCGTGAACAGACGCGCCAGTTCCGCGGTGCGATCGCTCGAACCGTCGGACACGACGATGATTTCGAGCAACGCGGGCGGGTACTCCTGCGCCAGCAGGTTCTCCAGCCGTGCGGTGATATTCGTCTCCTCGTTGCGTGCGGCGATGACCACGCTCACCGGAACCTGCCGGTAGCGCTTCTCGACGCGGCGTGGAAAGAGGGTGGCCCACACCACGATCACCGCGGGATAGATGAAATAGGCGTACAGCACCACGGCGGCGCTCACGAAGAAGAGGATCTTCACGACGCACCTCCGGAGCGGGCGGCGCGCACACGCGCGTAGGCACCCTCACCCAACGCGCCGCGCACCGCACCCAGCGCCGCGGCGCGGAGGTATGCCGGCAACAACCGCGCTCGGGATCCGCCCGCAATGGCTTCGAAGCGGCCGCTGGAGGTGGTCATCATTACGGGCACGCGCCGGTAGGCGAAGCGCACCTCGGCCGAAGCGTTGTAGCCGAAGGTGGACGTCGAGACGGCGACGAACGACAGCTCGCGCAGGGAGCGCTCGGTACGCGGCGACCAGCGCCCCCCGGGAGGGGCAAAGTGGTCCACCGTTGCGCCCGCCACGGACTCGAGCAGTTCTCGCGAACGGGCCAGCTCGGCGCGTTCGGCCGCCGCATCCAGGGTGGTGAGAAAGCGGTGCGTCATGGCGTGCGACCCGATGTGCATGCCCGCGGTCTGCATCTCGCGGATCTGGGTCCGGGTCAGCCCGCCGGCGGCGTCAACCCGCCCGCCGCAAATGAAGAAGGTGGCGCTGAATCCGTGCGAGGCCAGTACGGGCATGGCGTGGGCATGGTCGCTGGCATTGCCGTCGTCGAAGGTGATAGCCACCCACTGCGCGGGGACGGCGTTGCCCGCCGCAAGCGTCTCATGAACCCGCCGCATCGAAACCCCGATGCGGCCGGCCGCTGCCAGCCGCGCCATCTGCGCCGCGAACGCGTCCGCGGTCACCGACCACGGGCGCTCCTCCGGGTCCTCGACCGGATGGCGATCCGAGAGGATCCGGTGGTACATCAGTACGGGGTAGCGACTCATGCGCGGGTTCCGTTTCACGGCTGCAGACTAACGCGGGGCCCGGGGTCCGTCCAGCACGGTGCCGCTGGAGAACATGCAAGGTCGGGACCAGCCGGCCAGAAAGCGGGGAACATCCCGCCGGGGCCGGGTAAAAGGGCTTGTGGTATACTGGTAGTCTTCGCGGGCACGGACGGCGGATCGAGGGTCGGTCCGGCCGTTCGGGGCCCGCACCCGCACCCATGCGCAACTTCACCCGCTTTTTCCTGGCCTTCGCCGCTTCCGCCGTTATCGCCGTCCCCGCCGGGGCCGGGAAACTGCCGCCCCGCGTGGGCTACACCATCTATGTCGACGGCGTCCGAGTGGGACACTCCACGGTCACCATCGCGCGGGAAGAACAGGCGGTACGCCTGGCGTCACAGACGCGGGTAGAGTTGGGGCCCAACGTAATCGACCTGAAGTCCGAGGCGGTCGCCGATCCGGCCACCTTCGTTGTCCGCGAGTTCTCCTTCAGCGGCACCAAGGGCGGGATGGCCGCGGCCTGCCACGTGGAGGTCCGCGGCGACTCGGCGACGGGCTGGGTGCAGAATACGATGTCCGACCAGCGGCGGCCCCGCGGCGAGTTCAACCCCGGCGGCTTCGTGGTCTGGGAGGACTGGGTGATGGAACTGGAGATCCTTTTCGCCCTGCGCCAGGCAGCCGCACCCAGAAACCCGGACAACTACCGGCTACTGTTCGCCAACTCGTTCCTGACCACCGATGTGGCGATCGGTTACACCGGCGAGGTCGCCATCGAGTCCGACAGCCGGTCCGTCGTCGGCCGCAAGCTGGAAGTCGCCATGTCCGGCGGAGAGCCGTTCGAGAGCCACGTCGACCCGGCCACCGGCATTCCGCTCTACCTGCGTTTCCCTGGAACCCGCACCGAGATATTCCGCGACGATTTCTTCGGGGATACCCCCCCTGTTCGCTACAGTCCGCCCCCGGCCGACCCTGGCGGCGAGTGACTACCTTATGAGGAACGATAGGGTTGGGCCCTTGCCTTCCCGGCCGGCTCAAGGCCGGCTTCCTAAGTCTATCTCCGCAAGTGTTTTGCACTGTACGGACGCCTCAAACCGGGTCCAGGGACGGTGTTTTTTCTTTGACACCCTTCCCCGGCCGGGCTAGCCTTTAAGGGTCCAGAACACCTCCCCACCCATGGGCCCGCCGGTTACCGTCGGGCCGATTCTATAAAAAGGGGGTGCGGTGAGGACCCGGATGGAGACCGGGACACACGATGAAGAAACGCATCGCATGGTCGGCCTGCCTGTGGAGGCTTCGCACGGGTTCCTTCGGCTTTTACGTCGACGGCCCGGCGCGGGCGCTCTTTGCCGCCGGGCGCTCTTTGCCGCCGGCCGCCCGGCGTGCGCGCCGCAACCGCGCGTTCGTTCTGGTAGCCGCGGTGGCCATCGGAGTTCCTGCCCTCCTGTGGATTTCCGACCTCGCCAGCTCGTCGCGGATCGCCGCCAGGACGGGCCTGGCGGAGGGACGGCCCGTGGCCGAGGTGGCCTCCCTGGAAGGCTCGCTGGAACGTTACTACCGCCAGCGCGAGGCCGGCGAGTGGGAGGGCGAGCTCAGCGGTCGCGAGGTGGCCGTGACGGTGACGGTAACCGGCTACACAAGCCGCCCGGAAGAGACCGATGACACGCCGTTCATCACGGCCGCCAACACGCAGACGCGCCCGGGCGTCATCGCCCTCTCGCGCGATCTGCTGCGCCGCTACACGCCCGACGCGCCGTTCACGTTCGGAGACGTGATCCACATCTCCGGGGTGGGCGACTTCGTGGTGGAGGACTCCATGAACAGCCGCTGGCGGAAGCGCGCCGACATCTGGTTCGAGAGCCTCTCCCAGGCCCGCAGCTTCGGCCGCCGCACGCTGGTGGTCACCGGCCCATATGGACTCGCCGACGGGCAGGAGCTCGACCGCCCGACCTTCCTGGCCTCCACCAAGGCGGGTGCCTCGAAGTGAACGTCGCCGTTATCGGCGCCTCCAGCAATCGCAACAAGTTCGGAAATAAGGCCGTGCGCTCGTACCGGGCGCACGGTCATTCCGTTTACCCGGTGAACCCGGGCGAGGCGGCCATCGAAGGGCTGCCGGCGTTCAAGAGCATCGAAGACATCCCGGCCGATATCGACGTGACCCTGGTCTACCTGCCCCCGGCCGTCACCCTGACCGTCCTCACGGGCATCGCGCGCAAGGGAACCAGACAGCTTTACCTGAATCCCGGCAGCGAGAACGACACCGTCGTGGCGCGTGCCCGCGAGCTCGGCCTCGAGCCCATCCTCGCCTGCTCCATCATGGCCATCGGCGACTCGCCGTCCCATTACAGCTAGTCTCCTGGCGGTGTCGCGCCCGCCCCAGGCCAGCCCCCGCGCCCGTGACCCGTTGCAGGGGTTTCGCTTGCGCCGGTAGCGCCCGTGACCGTATGATGCTGTCTGTCCGAACGGCCCCTGGCCGCATCCGTCCCGCAATCCATCCGCAAGTCCGAGATCCGTCGGAAGTTTTTCTGAGAAACGCGGCCCCGGCGGCCGTCCGAGAGGAGTTCGTTCTTGAAAGAATTCGACGTGGCCATCATTGGCAGCGGCCCCGGCGGCTACGTGGCCGCCATCCGCGCCGGCATGCTGGGGCTCAAAACCGCCCTCATCGAGAAGGACCCGTTCCTGGGCGGCACCTGCCTCCACCGGGGCTGTATTCCCACCAAGGCGCTCCTGCACACCGCCGAAGTCTACGACGAGATCAGCAGTGCTGCCGATATCGGCATCATCGTGGAGGGCGCCGCCCTCGACATCGCCCGGGTACACGCGCGCAAGCAGGCCATCGTGGACAAGCTCGCCAAGGGCGTGGCTTACCTGTGCAAGAAGCGCAAGGTGGAGGTATTCACCGGCTTTGGCAGCTTCGTCGACGCGCATACCCTGCGCATCGCCGGCGAGACGGGCGAAGAGAAAATCGCTGCGAAGAACGTCATCATCGCCACCGGCTCGGTTCCCGCCCACCTGCCGCACATGAAGCCGGATGGCAAACACATCATCGACAGCGACATGATTCTCAAGATGGAGGAAGTCCCCGAGAGCCTGGCGGTCATCGGTTCCGGAGCGGTGGGGACGGAATTCGCGTCGGTGTTCAACTCCTTCGGATCCAAGGTCCACCTCATCGAGTTGCTGCCGCGGTTGTTGCCTCTCGAGGACGAGGAGTGCTCGCAGGCGCTGGAACGCGCGCTCAAGGCGCGCGGTATGGCGTGCTACGCCGGCACCGAGGTAACGGAGGCCAGAGTGGGCGCGGGAAGCGTCGCGCTGTCGCTCAAGAAGGGCGACGGCATTTCCTCGCTCAACGTCGCCGTGGTGCTGGTGGCAACCGGGCGCAGGCCGGTGCTGGAAGGCCTGAACCATGAAGCGGTGGGTGTGAGGATGGACAAGCGCTTCGTGGCGGTCGACGAGTACATGCGCACCAGCGTGCCCGGCATCTACGCCATCGGCGACGTGGTGGCATCGCCGGCGCTGGCGCACGTTGCGTCCCGCGAGGGCATCCTCGCGGTGGATCACATCGCCGGCAAACACGTGCAGCCCATCGACTATCTCACCGTGCCCAACTGCACGTACTCGCACCCCGAGGTGGCGAGCGTGGGGCTCACCGAGAGCGCCGCCCGCGAGCAGGGCCACGACGTCCGCGTGGGCAAGTTTCCCTTCTCCGCCCTGGGCAAGGCCATGATCATCGGGGACACGTCGGGTTTCGTGAAGATCGTGGCCGAGAAACGCTATGACGAGGTGCTCGGCGTGCACATCATCGGCCCCCGGGCCACCGAGTTGATTGCGGAGGCCGTGCTGGGACGCAAGCTCGAAACGACGGTGGAAGAAATCGCAAACACGGTCCACGCCCACCCCACGCTGGCCGAGGCGATGATGGAGGCGGCACACGGTGTCTATGGCGAAGCCATCCACGTCTGATATGTACTCTGTTGCCGCACCCGAAGGCCTGTCGCTGGATCGCACGGGCATGCTCGAGTTGTACTATTTCATGGCGCTCAACCGCCGGCTGGAGGAGCGGCTGGGCATGCTCTACCGCCAGAACAAGGTGGTGGGGGGGCTGTACTCGAGCCTGGGGCAGGAAGCGTGCTCGGTGGGAAGCGCCTACGCCCTGGAGCACGGCGACTTTCTGGGGCCGATGATCCGCAACCTCGGCGCACTCATGGTGCGCGGCGTCAGCCCGCGGGACGTGATGGCGCAGTACTGCGCACGCGCCATCTCACCCACGCAGGGCAAGGATCTCAACCTGCACTTCGGGTGGGTCGAGCGGGGGTTGATTGCACCCATCAGCGTGGTAGGCGCGCTCATCCCGGTGATGGCCGGCATCGCCCTGGAAATGAAACTGAAGGCAAAGAAGAACGTGGCGCTCACCTACATCGGCGACGGCGGCATGAGCACCACCGACTTTCACGAGGGGATGAACTTCGCGGGCGTGCACGGCCTGCCGCTCATCCTCATCGTGGAAAACAACGGGTTTGCGTACTCGACACCGACATCGATGCAGGCCAACGTGCCCGACCTTGCGGTGCGCGCGCACGGCTACGGCGCCCACGGCGAAATCGTCGACGGCAACAACGTGCTCGCCATGCTCGACACGGTGCGCCGCGCGCGCCGGCGCTGCATGGACGGCGGCGGACCGGTGATGATCGAGGCCAAGACCTTCCGGCGCAAGGGACACGCGGAGCACGACGACGCCGGCTACGTTCCCGCCGCGCTGCGCGCCGAGTGGGAGAAGAAGGATCCGATCGACGCTTACCGGCGCTTCCTGATCGCGCACGCGGTGGTCGAATCGGCGACGGAGATCGAGGACATCGACAGCAGAATTGTTGCTATACTGGAGGACGCTGCGAACGAGGCGCTGGCCGCTCCGTTCCCCCATCCATCCATCGCCAGGGAGAATGTCTATGGTTGAGCGACAGACCGTGTCGGCCAAGAGATCACGTCTTGTCCACACCCCGGACGAAAAGGACAAGCTCGACATGCTTCATTTCATGAAGCTGACGCGCGAAATCGAGGACCGTATCGAGCGCAAGCTCTACCGTCAGGGGCGCATCGTGGGGGGCGTGTACGTGGGACGGGGCCAGGAGGCCATATCCGTGGGCACCGCCATCCACATGGAGAAGAACGACGTGGTGGCGCCGTCCCACCGTGACATGGGCGTGTTTCTGATGCGCGGCATCAGCGCGCGCCGCATCATCGCCCAGTACATGGGCCGCAGGACCGGCCTCACCCGCGGGCGCGACGGCAACATGCACATGGGCGACATGGACCACAACGTCATCGCCTTCGTCAGCCACCTGGGCGACAACGTGCCGGTGGCGGCGGGGGCGGCGCTGGCCTTCAAGCAGCGCGGCCAGAAGTACGTCGCGCTTTGCTACAACGGCGAGGGCGCAACCTCGCGCGGAGACTGGCACGAGGGCATCAACTTTGCGTCCGTTCATAAGCTCCCGGTGGTGTTCTTCATCAACAACAACGCCTACGCGTATTCCACCCCCATGGAGTTGCAGATGGCGGTGAAAGACGTCGCCATGCGCGCGCCCGGATACGGCATCCCCGGCGAGGTGGTCGACGGCAACGACATCATGGCGGTGTACGACTCCGCCAGGCGCGCCATCGACCGCGCGCGCAGCGGCGAGGGTCCGTCCATCGTGGAATACAAGACCTTCCGCATGACCGGCCACTCCGCGCACGACGACGCGGGCTACGTTCCGCCAGAGATGTTCGAGGAGTGGAAGAGCAAGGATCCGATCCTTCGTTTCGAGAAGTATCTGCTCGACGAAGGCACCATCACGCCGCAGCGCATCGAAGACATGCAGCGCGACTGCGCGGCGGTGATCGACGACGCGGTGGAGTGGGCCGAGAAGCAGCCCTACCCCGCACCGGAAGAAGTCACGCGCGACGTTTACTTCGAGGGATAGACCCGCACAGGTAGCGAGGAGAGTGCATGGCAGTCACGACCTACATCGATGCCATCAAGGAAGGCATCTGGGAAGAGATGGAGAAGGACGAGAATGTTTTCATTCTCGGCGAGGACGTGGGCATCTACGGCGGCGCCTTCAAGGTGACCAAGGGGATGCTGGACCACTTTGGTCCCAACCGTGTCATCGACACGCCCATATCCGAGTCCGCCATCGTCGGCGCCGCCATCGGCGCGTCGCTGGTGGGGATGCGGCCGGTATGCGAGATGCAGTTCATCGACTTCATCTCCTGCGCCTTCGACCAGATCATCAACTTCGCCGCCAAGTGCCGCTACCGCTGGGGCGCCGGCGTACCCATCGTGGTGCGTGGGCCGTGTGGCGGCGGCGTGCACGGCGGGCCGTTTCACTCGCAGAACGTGGAGTCGTATTTCTTCAACGTTCCCGGCCTGAAGATCGTGTGTCCGTCCACCGCGTACGACGCCAAGGGCCTCATCAAGGCCGCCATCCGCGACCCGGATCCGGTGCTGTACTTCGAACACAAGTACCTCTACCGGCGCATCAAGGAGGACCTCCCCACCGAGGACTTCGTGGTGCCCATCGGCAAGGCGCAGTTGCGGCGCGAGGGCGAGGACCTCTCCATCATCACCTGGGGCGCCATGGTATACCGGGCGCTGGATGCCGCCGCGGAACTGGAGAAGGAAGGCATCGACGTGGAGGTGCTCGACCTGCGCACCATCCTGCCGGTGGACGAGGAGGCCATTCTCACCACCGCGAAGAAGACCAGCAAGGTGATCGTGCTGCACGAGGCAACGCTCACGGGCGGCCCGGGCGGCGAGGTGGTGGCGCGCATCGCCGAGAAGGCGTTCGAGTATCTCGACGGGCCCATCGTGCGCATTGCGCCGCCGGATACCCCGGTGCCGTACAGCCCGCCGCTGGAGGAAGCGTTTCTCCCCCAGGTGCCGGATATCGTGGCACGCGCAAAGAAACTGGCGGCGTACTGACGGGGGCTCGCGGGTCCTGTCACCGATTTCCCCGCCGCCTGACGCGGCGGGGGCCGCATCGGTGACACCCGCTCGAACAGCGACGGTCCGCGCGGGCCTTGCAGCGCGACAACAATAGGAAAGGATTAGACAATGAGTGTCGATGTGATCATGCCGCAGATGGGCGAGAGTATCGCCGAGGGAACCATCGTCAAGTGGCTCAAGCAGGTCGGCGACAAGATCGACCGCGACGAGCCCCTGTTCGAAATTTCCACCGACAAGGTGGACGCCGAGATTCCCTCCCCCGCCGCCGGCACCCTGCTGGAGGTGCTGGTGACCGAGGGAACCACCGTGGAGATCAACACCGTGGTCGGCCGCATCGGCGCGGCCGGCGAGGCGCCTGCGACTTCGGCACCGAAGACGGCGCCGGCTCCCGCGCCCGCGGCGGCAACACCGGCACCGAAACCGGCGCCCGCGCCGGCTCCCGCCCCCGCTCCCGCGCCGGCCGCATCCGGCAGCCGGGTGGTACGCTCCTCCCCGGTGGTGCAGAAGATCGCCGCCGAGCACAACGTCGACCTCTCCCTCCTCGATGGCACCGGCGAAGGCGGCCGCATCACCAAGAAGGACGTGCTGGGCTACATCGAATCCGCCGCCACCGCGGCGCCCGCCGTTTCGGCGCCTGCCCCTGCGACACCGGCTCCTGCGCCCGCCGCCCGCACTGCCCCCGCGCCCGCACCGAAGCCGCAGGTGTTCGCCGCGGGCCAGGACGAGGTGCGCGAGCCCATGAGCATCATGCGCAGGAAGATTGCCGAGCACATGGTGGTGAGCAAGCATACCTCGCCGCACGTGTACACCATCTTCGAAGTCGACATGCACGAGGTGGTCAAGCGCCGCGAGGCCCTGAAGAAGGAGTTCGCAGGCGAGGGCGTCAAACTCACCTTCCTGCCCTTCTTCATCGAAGCGTGCATCCGCGGTATCAAGGAATACCCCATCATCAACAGCAGCGTGGACGGCGAGACCATCGTCTACAAGAAGAACGTCAATGTGGGCATCGCGGTGGCGCTCGAGAACGGGCTCATCGTGCCGGTAATCAAGGGCGCCGACCAGATGAACCTGCTCGGCCTGGCGCGGACCGCCGGCGACCTGGGCGAGCGCGCACGCACCAAGCGGCTCGTTCCCGACGACGTGCAGGGCGGGACCTTCACCATCACCAACGTCGGCGTGTTCGGCGGCATGTACGGCCTGCCCATCATCAACCAGCCGCAGGCGGCCATCATGGGCATCGGCACCATCGTCAAGCGCCCGGTCGTTATCGACGACGCCATCGCCATCCGGCCCATCGTGTACCTGTCGCTCTCCTACGACCACCGCATCATCGACGGCGCCGACGCGGCCCGTTTCCTGACCGTGGTCAAGCGGGAGCTGGAGAAGCCGGGCGCGTAGCATGACGCTTCCCTCCGGCATTCCGGCGTGCCGCGCCATGGACCTGGGGCTGGTTCCCTATGCCGCGGCGTTCACCACGCAGAAGCGCGAAGTGGAACGCCTGCAGCGGGGCGAGGGCGACGACGTGCTGCTCTATGTGCAGCACCCGCACGTGATCACGGTGGGGCGCAACGCCACCGCGTCCGCGATCCTCGCCGACCGGCGCCTGATCGCGTCGCGCGGGTGCGAAATCGTCACCACCGATCGCGGCGGCGACGTGACCTATCACGGCCCCGGCCAGCTGGTGGGCTATCCCATTCTGCGCCTGGAGGGCTCGCGGCGCGACATCCGCCGCTACGTGTACGATCTGGAAGGGGTTCTCATCGCGGCACTCGCGGACTTCGGCGTCTTCGCGGATCGTCACCCCGTGCACCGCGGTGTGTGGGTGCAGAACCGCAAGATCGCGTCGCTGGGCATCCGCATCTCGCGCTGGGTCACCTGCCACGGGTTTGCGCTCAACGTGAGCACGGACCTGTCCTTCTTTTCGCTCATGAACCCATGCGGGATCGCGGGCTGCACCATGACGTCACTGGAACGCGAGATGCTCTCGCCGGTTTCCATGAATGCGGTGCGCGAGTCCGTTACGCGCCACTTCGGCCCCATCATGGGCCGCCACATGCAGGAGGAGTCGATCGTTCATGTCCACTAAGCCTGTGGCTCCCCGCCCAGAACGGCCCGGGTGGTTCAAGATCCGCCTGCAGACCAACGAAGAGTACCGGCAGGTCAACCACCTGGTATCCAGCCTCAACCTGCACACCGTCTGCCAGGAGGCGCGCTGCCCCAACATCTACGAGTGCTGGGGCCAGGGCACGGCGACGTTCATGATCCTGGGCGACGTGTGTACGCGCCACTGCGGCTTCTGCTCGGTCATGAAGGGAAAGCCCAACGCGCCGGACCCGATGGAGCCGGAGAACGTGGCGGTGGCCATCGAGTCGCTCAAGCTCAAGTACGCGGTGATCACATCGGTGGACCGCGACGACCTCCCCGACGAGGGCGCGGCACACTTTGCCGAAACCATTGCCGCCGTGCGGCGGCGCGTGCCGGACTGCATGGTCGAGGTGCTGATCCCGGACTTCAATGGAAAGAAGGAACTGCTGGACGTGGTGCTCGACGCGCGCCCGGATTGCCTTGCGCACAACATCGAGACCGCGTCGCACCTCTACCGCCGCGTGCGCCCGGTTGCGGTATACGAGAACACGCTCAAGGTGCTCGAGAACTCGGTGCTGTACCGCGACCGGCACGGCATCGAGATGCGCGTCAAATGCAGCATCATGGCGGGCCTGGGCGAAACCATGGAGCAGCTCCTCGACACCCTGCGCGACATCGCCAACACCGGCTGCGACATCATGACGGTCGGCCAGTACCTGCCGCCGAAGAAGGCGGCGCTCCCGCTGGACCGCTACTACACGCCCGAGGAGTTCGCGCACATCAAGAGCGAAGGGCTCAAGATGGGCTTCAGGCACGTCGAGTCCGGCCCGCTGGTGCGCAGCTCCTACCACGCCAGACAGCAGATGGAAGGCACCTCGCGCCAGCCGGCCTGTTAGGGCGCATTGACCGCATGTGCGCGCGGGGTGTATACTAGCAGTTGAATTCCTGCCGCGCACAATAGGAGGCATTCCATGCGAATCATCGCGATGGTGTTGTGCCTTGTCTTTCTCGCCGCACCCGCCGGAGCCAGCCTGGTCGGTCTTTATACGGAACCTCTGCCCGGTGCGTGCGCAGTCGTTCCCATGCCGTTCATCCCGTTTTCCGTGTACGTCGTCCACCATCTCTCCACCGGGACCAAGGCGCTGAGCTTCCGGGTGGCCGCGGAGTTCCCGGCGGGCATGATCAGCCTGGGGGGCACTCCGATCGGGTTCCTGTGCGTGGGTGACTGCGATCCCTACCAGGGGGTGTCGGTATCCCGGCAATGTTCCAGCGCGGACTGGGCGATCTTCCGTCTCGACTTCTTCCCTACCCAGCCGCTGCAGAGTGTGACCTGCTACCAGCTCCGTGTGGTGGGGTACCCTGGCAACGACGTCGTCGCCGTCGACTGCAACGACGTCCAGCAGACGGCCAGCGGCCGGTTCTTCTCGTTCGTGGCCAACAGCTGGGATTGCTGGGACTGTGCGACCCCGGTGGAGTCCACCACCTGGGGCCGCGTCAAGTCGCTGTACCGCTGAGCGCCGCGGCGAGGCGTATCGCGCGAAGCACACCGCCCCTCCCGGGGGCGCAACGCGCCCCCATGCGCCGCGACCGGGGCGCATGCGTTACCCCGCGCCCGCGGCATGCGGATTGCAGCCATGGCATGATCTCCAACCAGCGAGGATTGCCATGGCTACGAAGACACGATCCCTTCGAGACCTGACGTCATTCGGCGACGTCGCCGCGGAAGACGACGCGGTACTCGACTACTTTCTCACCACCGACGCGGTCGCCAGCATCAAGAACGGCGACGTCTTTCTCGTGCTGGGGCGCAAGGGTGCGGGCAAGACGGCGCTGGTACGCCACTTCGCCGAGGGAAACGGCAACGGCGTATCGCGCTCTCTCAACCTGGGCGGTTACCCGTGGGCGGTCCACGCGCAGCGCATGGACCGCGGCTCCTCCGATGTGGAGGCCTACGTCTCCTCGTGGCGTTACCTTATCGCGGTGCAGCTGGCGGTGCTGGCGCTGTCGCGCGCGCCGCGCGCGGCCGACGAGAACGCCAAGGCACTGCAGCACTTCCTGGCCGACAACTACGGCGACGCCATCGACATGGAAGACGTGCTGCGCCCTTCCAAGCTGCGCCTCTCCAGCATGTCCTTCGAACCCATGGTGTTCGGCTGCAAGCTGGGCGGGATCGCGTTGGACCGCGGCAAGACCGACCTCAAGCTGGGGATGGAACTGGACGCGCTCTCGGACATGATCATCGCGTCGGCCCTCAAGCTGGCCCGCTCCGCGGGGGCACCGTCGCTCATGCTCCACTTCGACGAACTGGACCAGGGGATCTCCACCCTCACCGAAGAGCGTGCGCGCATGCTCGCGGGCCTGGTGCTGGCGGCGCGGTCCGTGCGACAGTCGTGCCGCGACGGCGGCGTGCCCGTGCACCCCGTCATCTATTTGCGCTCCGACCTGTGGGACAAGCTCTCGTTTTCGGACAAGAACAAGATCAGCGAATCGCTCGCACTGCGTCTGGAGTGGGACTCGGATTCCCTCATGGAACTGGTGAGCGCGCGGGTGCGCGCCAAGCTGGGCCCGGGCACGTCGTGGGACTCCATCACCACGCCGGATACGCTGCGCGGCTCGTATACCAAGTGGAACTACATCGTGGGCCGCACCTTCCTGCGCCCGCGCGACGTGATAAAGTTCCTCAACTCGGCGCTGCGCCAGGCACGCGCGCGCGACGAGAGCCCGTTGCTGCTCAGCAACCCGGACGTGGTCAACGCGCGCGAGGCGTACTCGGCCTACCTCAAGTCCGAACTGGACGACGAGATCATGGCGCACTGGCCGCAGTGGGAGGAGGCGCTGCAGGCCTGCTCGGCCATCAGCACCATGACCTTCCAGCGCGACGAGTTCGCCGAGGAGTACGAGGAGCGGCGCTCCAAGCACAACACGGTGGGCACCGACGAGGCGCTGGAGATGCTGTACCGCTTCTCCGTGATCGGCTACGAGCGGCGCAGCGGATACGGCGGCAGCTCGTGGGCGTTCCAGTACACCAACCCGGAGGCGGGCTGGGACAACCGCGCCACCCGCTTCAAGGTGCACCTGGGCCTGAAGGAGTTCGCCAAGCTGCGTGAAGACTAGCCGCGACGAGCAATGGGCGCGAGGAAGGGGTTCCAGCGCTTCTCTTCGCCAATGGTGGTGTCGGGGCCGTGGCCGCAGTGGACCACGGTATCGTCTGCCATGGGGAGGAAGCGCTCGAGGGTTCGCATCATGGTCTCGTGATCGCCGCCAGGGAGGTCCGTGCGTCCGATACTCCCCTGGAAGAGCACGTCACCCACGACCACGCGCGGCGGGGTCTCGCCGACAAACAACACGATGATGTGACCCGGGGTGTGGCCCGGCATCAGCATCACCTCGCCACGCAGATTCCCGATATTGACAGTGTCCCCCTCCTCCAGCCAGCGCTGGATGGGGACGGTGCGCGGCACCGGCAGGCCGAACATCTGCGCCTGCGGCCCCACAGCCTGGTAGACGGGCTCGTCGGCGCGGTGCATGAACACCGGCACGCCGAGGGCGTCGACCACCCCCGCCAGACCCGCCACGTGGTCGAGGTGCGCGTGGGTGTTGACGACCGCCTTCACCGTGACACCCATCTCCTCCACCGCGGCCAGGATGCGCGGCGCCTCGTCGCCGGCGTCAAAAATGACCGCCTCGCCGGTTTCGCCGCACGCCACGATGTGACAGTTGCTCTGGAACGGGCCCACCACGAGAGACTCGATGCGGAACATGCGCCTATCCTAGCACGGCGTGCTATATTGCTGCCATGGGTCAGGTCCTCAAGAACACGTTCGCGTGGTCGGTGTCGCGCGACCGCACCTTCCGCGAATGCCCCCGCCAGTACTGGTTCTCGCACTACGGCTTCTGGAGCGGCTGGGAGTGGGGTTCGGACGAGCGCACGCGCGAGATCTACGTGCTCAAGCAGCTCAAGTCGCGGCCCATGTGGGTGGGCGAGGTGGTCCACGAGTGCATCCGCCATTCGCTGGAGAATCTCGCCCGTGGCATCCCGGTGCTCCCGGTGGAGCGCATCCTGGAGATCACGCGCAACCGCATGCGCGAGGACTTCGTGTCGTCTCGCGACGGCCGCTACCACGACAACCCCAAACACGACTGCGGCCTCTTCGAGCACGAGTACCGCCGGCCGGTCACCGACGAGCAGTGGCGCGACACCGCCGACCAGGTGGACCGCTGCCTGCTCAACTTCTACCATTCCGAGGTCTGGGATCAGCTTCAGCGGACAGCCCCGGCGGACTTCCTGGAGGTCGAGCGCCTGTCGCACTTCCTCCTCGACGGGGTCAAGGTGCACGTGAAGCTGGACTGCGCCATCCGCGAACCCGACCACGTCATCGTATGGGACTGGAAGACCGGGCGCCGTGAGGGGTCCGACGCGCGCCTGCAGCTGGCCTGCTACGCCTTCTACCTCCACCAGGCCTATGGAATCCCCATTCACCGCGTACACATGCGGCGCTTCGAGTTGTCGCAGGGCGCGGTGCACACGCGCACCATCGCGGAGCGGGAACTCGACCAGATCCTGGACTACGTGCGCGGGAGCATCGCCGACATGCGCGCGCTCCTGGACGACCCGGAGAACAACCGGGCCACCGAAGATCGCTTTGCCCGCGTAGAAAGGCGCGAGGCCTGCCTTCGCTGCAACTTCCTCAAGGTCTGCGGGCCGGCCATCGACACCACCCCCTGAAGCCGGCTGGAGGCCGCGGAGCAGGCTCCCGGCGGGCGCAACTGGCCCTTGTGCCCGCGCCGGGTTCGTAGTATAAGTGTAAGTGTCACTTTAGGATCGAAGGAGCCATGCCATGATCGAGTACATTCCCGGCCTCGAAAAAGTACCTGCCGCAGAGTCGGCCATCAGCTTTATCGATGGCGAAAAAGGTATCCTCGAATACAGAGGAATCCGGATCGAAGACCTGGCCGCGCACAGCACGTTCGAAGAGGTTGCATTCCTCCTCCTGAACGGGCATCTCCCCGCGGAGAACGAGCTCGCCGAATTCAACCGTCGCGTCGCGAAGGCGCGTGTTTTGAGTCCCGAACTCCAGAAAGTCGTGTCCTGTACTCCGAAAAGCGCACACCCGATGTCCGCGCTGCAAACCGCGGTGGCCGCCGTCGGTATGGTGGGCGAACACCGGAACGTCTACGACGAAAAGACGCGCGAGGACTGTGCGATCGAGTTCATCGGGAAGTTCCCGTCGCTGGTCGCCGCCATCTACCGGGTGCGTCACGGAAAGAAGGTGGTCGAGCCCGATCCGTCGCTGACCATCGCCGCCGACTTCCTGCATATGTTGAGCGGTGAGAAGCCGGACACCAACAAGGCCCGCGCGATGGACATCTGTCTCATCCTTCACGCGGACCACACCATGAACGCGTCCACCTTCACCGCGCGTGTGACCGCATCCACGGAGTGCCAGCCGGCGGCGGCGATCTCGGCGGCGGTCGGCAGCCTGTCCGGCCCGCTGCACGGTGGCGCCAACGAAGCCGTCCTGCACATGCTGGAGGAGATCGGCTCCCCCGGTGCGGTGGGACCGTACTTTGAGAAGAAGCTCGAGCGCCATGAGAAGATCATGGGCATGGGTCACCGGGTCTACAAGACCAAGGACCCGCGCGCCACGATCCTCCAGGGCCTCGCCCGCGACCTGTTCGAGAAGTTCGGCAGCTCACCGCTGTACGATATCGCGGTCGAACTGGAGCAGATGGCGATCGCCAAGCTGGGCCCGCGCGGGATCTATCCCAACGTGGATTTCTACGCCGGCATCGTCTACAACCGGCTGGCAATCCAGACCGACCTGTTCACGCCCATCTTTGCGGTGTCGCGCGTCGCAGGCTGGTCGGCGCACTGGATGGAGCAGATGCGGCATAACCGTCTCTTCCGCCCGACACAGGTCTACCAGGGGCAGCACGAGGTTCCCTACGTGCCCATGTCGGAGCGCAAGGAAGGGGTCAGGGCATCCTGACCCGTCAGTCGCCCCCTTGGTCGCGAGACGAAAAAGCCGCCCGGGAAACCGGGCGGCTTTTTCACATCCGCGGGGAACCGGGAACCCGGTTCCTGATCAGTAGTCGTCGTCCTCGTCCTCCTCGCCGTTATCATCATCATCGTCATCATCATCGTAGTCGTCATCATTGTCATCTTCGTAGTCGTCATCATCGTCACTGCCGTAGGACGAACTCCCCGCTCCGTAGTCGCGCATGCACTCTTCGGAGCAGAAGACCTCCTCGTCGACGTATAGCGCGTCGCCCCCGATGTTCTCGCCGCAGTAAGCACAGTTTTCCATTGCCGTCGACCTCTCGATGTTGGGACGTCCCCCGGCCACACCCGCCGGCTCCTACCCGGCGCGCCTGCAAACGGGGGACGGATTTGCTAATTAGCGGGGCGCGGCGGCGGTGTCAACGGAAATCGGGCGCGCCCGCCGCCGATGTCATTCCGCGGGCTTGCCGGAACGTCCTACGCGCGGCGCGGATCGGGGCATCCCCGTCGATTGTTCGGGCTCCCGGGGGTCAAATGCCCCATGGGGACGCCCCCGAACACCCCCGGGACGATCCGCCGGGCCGCGACCCATACTTCTAATAGGTTGAAATATATAGAGTTAAGTCTTGTGCCCCCCCCGGGGGGGCGGGCGTGGTATATCCGTTGCTGAATCCATTCTGGCTTCAGTCCGGTTGTTCCGCAGATTTTTCTCCCGGAGACCATAATGGCTTCCCTACGAACCTCGCTCAATCCGCTCGTGGACGAAGGCATCGTCATTACCGGGGCTATCGAGCCCGCGTACATGGAAGTCCTCACGCCCGATGCGCTGCGCTTCGTGGCGGACCTCGCACGCCGCTTCAGCGCGCGCCGGGGTGAACTCCTCAAGCTGCGGGCGATCCGCCAGCATGAGATCGACGCCGGGCACTTCCCGGACTTTCTCCCCGAGACCCGGCCTATCCGCGAGGCCACCTGGCGGGTGGCGCCCATTCCCCGCGACCTCGAGGACCGGCGGGTCGAGATCACCGGACCGGTAGACCGCAAGATGGTGATCAACGCGTTGAACTCCGGCGCCAACACCTACATGGCCGACTTCGAGGACTCGAATTCGCCCACCTGGGAGAACTGCGTGCTGGGGCAGGTCAACCTGCGCGACGCCGTGCGGCGCACCATCCAGTACACCAGCCCCGAGGGCAAGCAGTACGCGCTGGGAGAGACCACGGCCGCGCTCCTGGTGCGCCCGCGCGGGTGGCACCTGGACGAGCGGCACATGCGCGTGGACGGCAACGCGGTTCCGGGCGGGCTGTTCGACTTCGGGCTGTTCTTCTTCCACAACGCGGAGGAGCTGATGTCGCGCGGCTCTGGCCCCTACTTCTACCTGCCCAAGATGGAAAGCCACCTGGAGGCGCGGCTGTGGAACGACGTCTTCGTGCGCGCGCAGGAAACCATGGGCATTGCCAAAGGCACCATCCGCGCCACCGTGCTCATTGAGACCATCCTGGCGGCGTTCGAGATGGACGAGATCCTGTACGAGCTCCGCGAGCACTCATCGGGTCTCAACTGCGGGCGCTGGGACTACATCTTCTCGTTCATCAAGCGCTTTCGTAACCACGCGGCATTCGTGCTTCCGGACCGCGCCACCGTGGGCATGGACCGTCACTTCCTGAAGTCATACGTGGACCTGCTCATCAAGACCTGCCACCGCCGCGGCATCCACGCCATGGGCGGCATGGCGGCACAGATCCCCATCAAGAACGACCCCGCGGCCAACGATGCCGCCATCGAGAAGGTGCGCGCCGACAAGCTGCGCGAGGTGCGCGCGGGACACGACGGCACCTGGGTGGCCCACCCCGGGCTGGTGCCGGTGGCGAAGGAGATCTTCGACACCCACATGAAGACGCCCAACCAGATCCGCATTGCCCGCTCCGAGGTCGACGTCACCGCAGAGGACCTGATTGCCGTGCCGGACGGCACCATCACCGAGCAGGGCCTGCGCACCAACATCAATATTGGTGTGCTCTACCTGGAATCGTGGCTGCGCGGCTCCGGGTGTGTTCCCCTCTACAACCTCATGGAAGACGCCGCCACCGCCGAGATCTCCCGCGCCCAGGTGTGGCAGTGGGTGCGCCACGACGCGCGCATGGACGACGGCCGCACTGTCACCCGGGACCTCGTGCACGCCGTCCTGCGCGAAGAGATGGCGCGCATCCGCGCCGAGGCCGGCGAGGAAGCCTGGGCGGCGGGGCGCTTCGAGACCGCTTCCAAGTTGTTTGCCGGAATGATGACAAACGAGGAGTTCGCCGAGTTCATGCCCTCGCTGGCGTATGAATTCCTCAAATGAACGAACTCGCCTAAATCTCCGAACCGACGTGAGCCAGACGCACCCAGGAGGACACTTGCACATGGAAAGGCGCACGTTCATCAGAAAGACAATGGCGGAATGGGACACGTCTTCGCGCTGGGCCGGCATCGACCGGCCCTACACCGCGGAAGACGTATGGAAGCTGCGGGGCTCGTATCACATCGAGCACTCGCTGGCGCGCATGGGCGCGGACCGGCTGTGGAGCCTGCTCCACTCCGAGCCCTACGTCCACTCGCTCAGCGCCGTCACCGGCAACCAGGCCATCCAGCACGTTCGCGCGGGGCTCAACGCCATCTACGTGAGTGGCTGGCAGACCGCCGCCGACGCCAACACGGCCTCGGCGGTGTACCCCGACCTCTCGTTGTACCCGTGCGACAGCGTCCCCCAACTGGTGGGGCGCATCAACAACGCGCTCCTGCGCGCCGACCAGATCCACCACCACAAGGAGGGCAGGCAGAACGGCAACGGCGCCCACTGGCTGGCCCCCATCGTGGCGGACGCGGAGGCGGGTTTCGGAGGCACGCTGCACGCCTTCGAGATCATGAAGGCGATGATCCGCGAGGGCGCGGCGGGCGTGCACTTCGAAGACCAGCAGGCGTCGGTGAAGAAGTGCGGACACCTGGGCGGCAAGGTCATCGTGCCCACCCAGGAGTTCATCACCAAGCTGATCTCGGCGCGGCTCGCGGCCGACGTCATGGGTGTCCCCACCGTCCTGATCGCGCGTACCGACGCGGGCAGCGGCGGGCTCATCACCAGCGACATCGACCCGTACGACCACGAGTTCCTCACCGGTGAGCGCACCCACGAGGGATTCTTCCGCGTGCGCGCCGGCCTCGAGCAGGCCATATCGCGCGGGCTCGCCTACGCGCCCTACGCGGATCTCTTGTGGATGGAGACGTCGCACCCGGACCTGCAGGAGGCGCAGGACTTCGCGGACGCCATCCACGAACGCTTCCCGGGCAAGATGCTGGCGTACAACTGCTCGCCCTCGTTCAACTGGCGCAGCAACCTGGACCAGAAGACCATCGGCGAATTCCAGCAGCGCCTCGCCGCCATGGGCTACAAGTACCAGTTCGTGACGCTGTCCGGTTTCCACTCGCTCAACTTCGCCATGTACGAGTTGGCGCGCGGGTACCGCGATCGCGGCATGGCGGCATACTCGGAGCTGCAGCAGGCGGAGTTCACCGCCGAGAAGCTCGGCTACGAAGCGGTGCGGCACCAGGAGTTCGCGGGTACGGGCTACTTCGACGCGGTCACCGAGATTGCCAGCCAGGGCATGACGTCCACGCTGGGCATGGCGGGGTCCACGGAAGAAGAGCAGTTCTAGGTTTCGCAGGGCACGGGGCCGGGCGCCGAGCTTTCTCCTCCTTCGGCGGCGCCCGCCCCGTCCCGCTGGTTCTCCGTCACACCTCCGGCGCACTTTCGCGCGCTTTGCCCGGCGGCCATCGCGTGCTATGATGCCGGACATGCCCTCCCTTCACGAACTCTTCGCCGGCCAGGTGGAACAGTTGCGCGCCGAGCGCGAGCAGTTGCTCGCCGGCCGCGGTGAGCGTGAGATCTCGCGGGTCACGGTGGCGCAGGCCCACGGTGGCCTGCGCGGAGTCAACGCGCTCATTTGCGATACCTCGACGGTGGACCCCGAGCGGGGCCTCTTCATCCGCGGCATACCCGTCACCGATCTTCTGGACCGGTTCCCCGAAGACATATTCTTCCTGCTGCTCATGGGCCGTTTGCCCTCCAACGAGGAAACCAAGCTGGTCCGCGACGAGATCGCCGCGCAGGAACGCGTGCCCGAGCCGGTGTGGCGCGTGATCGACGAGATGTCGGCCGGCAGTAATCCCATGGCAATGCTGGCAACGGGGCTGCTGGCGCTCGAAAACGAATCCGTGATGAGCTCGGGCTACGACCGGGGACTCAAGCGCGAGGACTACTGGAAGGCCACCCTCACCGACGCGCTGCGCGTGCTGGGCTCGCTGCCCACCCTGGGCGGCGGTGTGTACCGCATGCGCTTCAAGAAGGGGCCGCGCTTTGCGCACGATCCCCTGCTGGACTGGTCGCAGAACTACTGCGCCATGTGCGGGGTGCGCAAGCCGGTGTTCTTCGAGGCCATGCGCCGCGCCGCCATCCTGCAGAGCGACCACGAGGGCGGCAACGTGTGCGCGTTCACCTGTCATACCGTGGGCTCGGTGCTCTCCAACGCGTTTCTCGCGGTGAGCGCGGGCTTCAACGGACTGGCCGGACCGCTGCACGGGCGCGCGGCCAAGGAAAGTACCGACTGGGTGGTGGATGCGGTGACGCGCTACCGCGGCATTCCCACCGACGCTCAGGTGGAAGAATACGCCGCCGAGACGCTCAAGAACGGGCGCGTGATCCCCGGGCACGGTCACGCGGTACTGCGCGACCAGGATCCGCGCTTCACCGCCATGCTGGCGTTCGGCAAGGAGCACTTCGGGGGTGACCCCGTGTTTGCAACGGTCGAGAAGATGTCGCGTATCGTGCCCGAGATACTCAAGCGGCAGGGCAAGGCGAAGAACCCCTACCCCAACGTGGACTTCGGGATGGGCGCGGTGTGGCACCACTTCGGCATCACCGAGACGGACTACTACACGGTGCCATTCGCGATCTCGCTCGCGATGGGCATGCTGGCGCAGCTGGTCATCAACCGCGCCATCGGCAGCCCCATCCTGCGGCCGCGCAGCGTCACCTCGGAGTGGGTTCGCTCGCAGTAACCTCGCGGGCCGCGCCCGCGATTCCAACGGAGATTCGCATGAGCAACCATGTCTACAAGCAGATCGAACTGACGGGATCGTCGACGAAGAGTATCGAAGACGCGGTGCAAGTCGCCCTGACCAAGGCCGCGGAGACGGTGCGCAACATGCGCTGGTTCGAGGTGACCGACATGCGCGGCCACATTGCGGATCAGAAGCTGGGCCACTGGCAGGTAACCATCAAGGTGGGCTTCACGCTGGACGACTAGGCTGCCTGTTGCGGCCGCTTGCAAATCCCATTGCATGGCTGTTGCGATTTCGCATTGCGCGCGACGCGTCGTGCCGCGCGAAAACTTCTTGCATCCAACACTTTCATGTTGACTACTTAGCTAACATGTGCGATGTTCGTTGCATGAAGCTCCTCCCATTTTGCACTCGTATCAATGAGGAGTTGTCATGTCGCTACACACACTCTCCGACCGTGAGATTCTCTCCCGCACGCTCGATATCTCCCGCCGCGAACGCAGGCTGACACTCCGGGTCCTGCTGCATCTCATTGAAGTAGAACGCCGGCGCCTGCACCTCAAGCAGGGCTACTCGTCGTTGTTCGACTACTGCCGCTCTGCGCTGAAATACTCCGAGTCCTCGGCCGTGCGGCGGGTCCGGGCGGCGCGTTGCGTGCGGCGCTTTCCGGAGGTGTTCACACTCCTTGAGGCAAACGAGATCTCCGTGTGCGCGCTCTCGAGGATCGCGCGCGTGCTCTCGGTTTCCAACAGCCATGCGCTGCTGGAGCGCGTTCGAGGAAGATCACTCCGCGAGATCGATGCGATCGTGGCCGAGTACGCGCCGCGGCCGAAGCCACGCGAAATCGTGCAGCCGGTCGTGGTCCCGGTACGCCGGCCGGTGGCGGCTACGACTTCCCCCGTCGTGACAGCGGCCGCCGCCGCGGATACAGCCGACGCTTGTGAAAAGCGTGCTTACCGCCACAGCGGCGGTAAGAATGTTACCACCTCTGTGGAGCCGGACGAACGTCCGGCCGTTCTCACCGAGAAGCGCATGCTGATGCGCTTCTCCGGCAGCGAGGCGTTCATGGCCAAACTCGCGAAGGTGCGCTCACTGGCCTGGCATCGTTTGTCTCCGGATGCGTCGTTGGAGGAGGTATTCGAGCTCGCGCTGGATGCCTTCATCGAAGCCAACGATCCTGTGAGGCGGCGTGAAAGGCGCGTCCAGGCGCGCGCAAGCGCGTCTCATGAGAAGCGGGCGGGCACCCAGCAACTCGATGTGCACACGCGGCGATCCGGCGACAACGCCAGGAGGCTCCCGGTCGCCGTCCGTGACGAGGTGTTTGTCAGGGACAAGAACCGCTGCACGTTTGTGGGTGCGAATGGCAGAAGATGCGGATCCACGCGTGCCTTGCAGGTCGATCACATCGTGCCGGTGGCGCGGGGCGGGCCAGGGACGGCCGATAATCTAAGACTGCTGTGCGCGTATCATAATAGACTGGAAGCGGAGAGACTGCTGGGGGCGGCTACCATGGACAGGTTTCGTCAATCGGCATGCCGATGGGGCGGATCGGAATCTTGATGGTTCCCACGAAGATCGACGTGGCGTCCTCCCAGCGCGCGCCCGGCTTGCCATGGAAATACAGGCAGGTGATATTCAACTCGCCGGGCAGAAGCCGGAAGGCATCGGGAAAGAACGAAAACGCCATCCCCCGCACGATGCGCTCGCCGGGATGGAGGACGGAAGCCGCCCGGGGCAGCCGCGCACCTTCGCACTCCGCGGGCGGCACATCCAGGGATGGAAAGAGCAACGAGTCCGGAAAGTTCCCGGGCCCACCGAGCCCGATGCACTCGAAGTGGTCGGGTCCCCAGTTGTAACGCGTCTCCCAGAGTGACAGGCAGCCGGAATCGGTCAGCGGCGTATCCGAGACATTCGTCCCCTCCGCGATCACATTCACAACCACCGAGTCACCCTGCTCGGTTAGGACATAACGCATCGATAACACGACATCGTCGTACCGAATCGTATCCGTCGATGCCCGGTAGCGCCAGTCACCCACAAGTCCGGCCCTTCGCGCGATAGCCTCGAGCTCTTCGTCAACTTCCTGGCTTTCGAGTTGTTTTTCGTCCCGCTCCGGAGCCCGGCGCCACCACGGAGGCGTTCTTATCTCCTCCCGGCGAACCTCCACCGGCTTCATGACAACCGCAACCCGCGTTGTGTCCTTCAGCCGGACAACGACGTGCTCGTCCGCGTTTTCGTAACCCATGGCCATTACCCGGAGCGTGTAGTAACCGCACGGCGCCCGAAATCGAAACACGCCGGATGAATCCCCCATCACGCCCACACGCGTTTCCGGGAGCAGGATATTGGCGTACGGAATCGGCTTCCCGCCGTCCGTGACACGGCCTTCGATCCAGCCCGATTGTGCGGAGGCAACCGGCGCGAGTGCGGCCAGGAGCAGCAAGGCAACGAGAAGCACGCGCTTTCTCACAATTCGAGAACGCCCCCCGGTTCCACGACGCGTGCGCGCAACCCCTTCGCTTCGACTTTCCTGACGAAGCCGTCCGCATCCGCTTTCACCACCGGAAAGGTGTTGTAGTGCATCGGCACGTGGAGTTTGGCTCGAATGAGCTCGCACGCCTTCACCGCATCGTCGACACCCATGGTGAAGTTGTCCCCGATGGGCAGCATGCACAGGTCAAAGGGCCCGTTGAGCTCGGCGATGAGCTGCATGTCCAGAAACACCCCCGTATCCCCGGTGTGGTAAAGTCTTTTATGATCTATAGTTAGCAGGATGCCCGCGGGGCTGCCCAGGGCCTCGCCGTCCGGACCGGTGGAGCCATGATGCGCGATCACCAGCTTCACCCGCCCGAACGGAAAGTCGAACCCGCCGCCGATGCTCATGCCGTGGGTCCTGCAGCCGCGCGCAGCGAAGTAGTTGGCGATCTCGAAGTTCGCCACCACCAGCGCGCCGGTCTTCTTTGCGATCACCTCGGTATCCCCGATGTGATCGCCGTGGCCGTGCGAGAGCAGGATGGCGTCGAGCTGCTTGAACGCCTCCGGCCTGACGTCCGCCGCGGGATTATCCGTGAGATAGGGATCGATCAGAACGCGATGCTTCGCGCCCTGGATCTCCCAGCACGAGTGGCCGTGAAAAGTGAGTTTCATGATGGACTCCTCTTCTGCGGCCTGTGGCAACCCCGCGGCGGCGCTACTTCGCCGGCGCGATGTTCTTGTTCACCCGGAACAGGTTGTCCGGGTCCCACGCCTGCTTGACCTCGCCCAGGCGTTTCATGTTACCGCCGAACGCGTCCTGGATGCGATCCCCCGCCTCGTCGGCGTTGAGGAAGTTCACGTACGTCCCCCCGGTGGAGAACTGCTTGAGATCCTTCCACGCGTTGCGCGCCCAGTCGATGTTCTTTGCGTCGTCGGCGGCGTTGTCCCAGGCCGCGGTAATATTGAACAGCCCGCCGGTGCCGCGGTTTCCCACCGCGGAGTGGCTGTTGGGCAGTCTTCCGATGGCACCGCCCAGCTGGAACAGGATGGCGGCGGAGTGCGGCGAGACTATCTTGTCTCCGTGCTCCTTGAGCTTTGCAAACACCTCGGGCTCGAAACCAGAGACATACTCCGACTTCCAGTAGTAGCGCCGCCCGTTGGGCTGGGTGGCATCGAGCAGGCTCTGTTGGGTCACGTAGGGGCGGCGCTGCATCACGTCGCCCACCGGTTTGCCGAACCCTTTTATGGGTGCCAGCAGCTTCTCGCCGTCGGCCACCTTGCCGGTGTGGCAGCCGATGATGATGGCAACCGGTTTTCCGTGCACATCCTTATCGATCCACGGCGCGGGCGGCGCCAGGCGCAGGATCAGCACCAGGGTGAGATCCTCGGGCGCGGCCGCGGCCGACTTGCGGAACAGCTCCATGACCTCCACCGCGGATTCGCCTCGCCACGCCACCGCGCCCCCCACGATCTCGGGGCCCACGGGATAGAGCGAGTACTCGATATTGGTCACCACGCCGAAGTTTCCGCCGCCACCGCGCAGCCCCCAGAACAGGTCCTTGTTCTCCTTCTCGCTGGCGCGAACGATCTTCCCCTCCGCCGTCACCAACGTCATGGAACGAACGCTGTCGCTGGTCCAGCCGCACTGGCGGGACATGTAGCCGAAACCACCGCCCAGGGTGAGACCGGCGATACCGGTGAGCGAAACGAAACCCAGCGGCGCCGCCAGTCCGTGCAGCTGGGTTTCCCGGTCCACGTCGCCGAGGAGGCACCCGCCCTGTGCATGCGCGATGCGCCCGGCCGGGTCCACCCACACGCCGCGCATGGCACCCATGTCCAGCAGCAGGCCGCCGTCGCAGCAGGCCAGCCCCGCGATGTTGTGTCCGCCGCCCTTCATGGAGAGCGCGATGCCATGCTGGCGCGCGAAGTTTACGACGGTGACCACGTCCGCCACGCCCAGGGCGCGCACCACCAGCGCCGGGTGGCGGTCGATCATTCCGTTCCAAAGGGTGCGCGAGGTGTCATAGCCTGGAGATCCGGCGAGGTGCAGCGATCCGCGCAGTGCGGCGCGCAACGCGTCCACGTGCTTGACGTCCACTTCGATGGGCTTTCCTTCTCGGCTGGTTGCGGCCAGATTCGACATGGGTTGTTGCTCCTTGAAAGGCGCTGCCGCGCAGCGCCGGTTACGGCAGCACGGTGCCCCGGCATTCGCCGAAGCCGATGCGCACCGCGTCGTCTTTCGTACAATACGCCCGGATGATCACGGTGTCCCCGTCCTCGAGAAACTTTCTCGTTTCCCCCGAGGGAAGCTCGATGGGTTCGGTCCCCCGCCAGGTGCGCTCCAGGAGGCACCCGGCCGAGTCGCGCGCCTCGCCCGACACGGTGCCGCTGGCCAGCAGGTCTCCCGGCCGCAGGTTGCAGCCGTTGCTGGCGTGGTGCGCCAGCATCTGACCCAGCGTCCAGTACATGTCCTTGAAGTTGGCGCGGCTCACGCGCACACCCTCGAAGCCATCGGAGCGCATCTGCGGCGACTCGATGAAGGCCTCGACGGTGATATCGAAACCGCCCTCGCGCTGGTCGGCGTCGTCGGCCAGGTACGGCAACGGCGCCGGGTCACCGTCGGGCCGCGCGAAAGCAGGCGTACGAAACGGCGCCAGCGCATCCAGGGTGACGATCCACGGCGACACCGTGGTGGCGAAGTTCTTGGCCAGGAACGGCCCCAGCGGCTGGTACTCCCACTTCTGAATGTCGCGCGCGCTCCAGTCGTTCACCAGGCACAGCCCGAAGAGGTGGGCGCGCGCATCGCCGAGCGCGATGGCCTCGCCGCGCGGGTTGCCGGGACCAACGAAGGCACCCACCTCTACCTCGTAGTCGAGCAGGCGCGACGGCCCGAACGAAGGCGCCTGCGCGTCGTCGGCCTTCGTCTGTCCCGAGGGCCGTTTGACCGGCGCACCCGAAACCACGATGGACGACGCGCGCCCGTGGTAGCCGATGGGCACGTGCTTGTAATTGGGCAGCAGCGGGTTGTCGGGACGGAACATGCTGCCCACGTTGGTGGCGTGGAACACCGACGCGTAGAAATCCGTGTAGTCGCCAATTTCGGCCGGCAGGAGCATTTCCACGTCGGTCATCGCGTACAGCGCGGTCTCCACCGAGCGGCGCGCCGCCAGCGAATCCTCGTGATCGGTGGACAGCAGCTGCGAGAGCCGCTCGCGCAGCGCGCTCCAGCACTCCGGTCCCAACGCCATCAGCGGGTTGAGCACCGGCTCCGCGCAGGCCTCCACGGCACGCCGCGCCGGTCCGGTGAAGAACGCGGCGCGCAGCGCGGACACGTCCAGCACGCGATCGCCGATGGCCACGCCGACGCGCGGAGAGTCGTCGCCCTCCCAGTCGCGGAACACGCCGAAGGGGAGGTTCTGGATGGGAAAGTCGGTCTTGCCGTCGTTGGCCGATTCCACCCAGGAGCGAAGATCGGCGCGATGCGTATCGTTGGTCATGTGAGCAATCCAGTCTTGATGAGGTCATCCACCGGCTCTCGAAATGAACACGATCCAAACGAGATCGCGAACCGGCGGCGAATGGTGGTGATCTCGTCGCGCGAGACGCGATAGTCGCGCCACGCAACGTGGTCGTCGGCAAATTCGATGTCGTCGACCGTACCGCGATGCATCAGTGCGTTGGCGTCGGCCAGGGTCATCCCATTGTAGTGGAAGGCGGCGGTCAGGAAAACGTTGAGATAACCGTGCATGACCGCCCGCGGCGCGTCGGCCTCGTAGGTGAGCGGCTGCATGGCCCGCAGCGGGTGGTGCAGCCCCGCCGTCGCCTTGAATCCAGCGCCGGTGGCGTAGCAGCCGCGGATGAATCGCGCCACGTCTTCCGGCGACGGAATCGCCTCCGCGGCCACACCGCCGGTGCGGATCTTGGCGCGCAGCTTGTGCCCCGCGATGACCCCGATCAGTTCGCGCGGATCCTCGCCCGCCGGGATCTCCACGAACGCGCGCAGCCCCGGCGGCACCGCCGCCGCGACCCGGTCGATGGCGGCCCTGTCGGCGGCCTTCACCTCCACCGCATCCACCACCGCACCGGCGCCCAGCGCATTGAACGCCCCCACCCGCGCCACGTCACCCTCGATGTCGGCGCCGGCCAGCGCCGATACCCGCCAGTGGTGCTCGGCATCGAGCACCTCGGCCGCCCGCATGGTGTCCAGCAGTTCGTCCAGGCGTGCCACCGGAGCGACAAAGCGCCCCAGCATCCACGCGTGGGCGTCACGCCGGCAGGCGGCATAGTTGCGCACCGCGGCATCCATGTTGAGCGTGGCCGGCGGGAACAACCCGGCGTAGTCGACGATGGTGTGCAGGAGGGCGTGCAGTGTCCTGGGCGTGGAACGGGTCACGACTTGTCCGGTTGAAGAAGGTCGGGGCCGATGTCATCGATGGTCGGGCAGCCACACAGCGCCATGGCGTTGTCGATCTCGGCGCGCAGAATCTCGAGCACCCGCGTGGCGCCGCGTTCGCCGTCCACCGCGAGGCCCCACAGCACGGGCCGCCCCAGCAACACGGCGCGGGCCCCTCGCGCGACAGCCTTGATCACGTCGATGCCACGCCGCACGCCGCCATCCACGTACACCTCCGCGCGCCCCCCCGCGGCGTCCACCACGTACGGCAGCGCGTCGATGGTGGCCGGGGCGGTGTCGAGTTGGCGGCCGCCGTGGTTGGAGACCACAATGCCGCTCGCACCCAGCGAAACCGCGCGGCGGGTGTCATCGGCACGCGCGAGCCCCTTGATGATCAGCGGCAGACTGGTGATGCCGCGCAGCCACTCCACGTCGCGCCACGAGATGGCGGGGTCGAGGAAATCATGTACGTAGGCCGAAAGCCCGGAACCCTCGGATTGCCGCGCAACCGTCCCCTGCCCCGCCGCGAGCAGGTTCTTCACACTCAGGCTATCGGGCAGCGAGAAGCGGTTGCGCACGTCGCGCTCGCGCTGGCCCATCAGCGGCGCGTCCACGGTGAGCAGGATGGCGCCGCAACCGGCGGCTTCGACGCGCGCAACCAGGTCCCGGGTGGCTTCGCGGTCCTTGTAGATGTAGAGCTGGAACCACAGCGGTCCGGGCGCCGCCCGGGCAATGTCCTCCACGTCCGTGTTGGAAAGCGTGCTCACGATCATGATGGTGCCCGCCGCCCGCGCGGCGCGCGCGGTGGCCAGTTCACCCTCCGGGTGCGCCATGCGGTGGAAAGCCGTCGGCGCCACCAGCACCGGCATGGAAACGCGTTCGCCGAGGACGGTGGTCTCTGTGGAACGCCCGCTCACGTCAACCAGGGTGTGGAACCACAGGGGGATGCGATCGTAGGCGCTGCGGATGTCGCGCAGGGTCAGCTCGTCCAGCGCGCCACCGGCGTAGTAGTCGTAGACCATCTTCGGCAGACGCGATGCCGCCGCGCGTTCGAAGTCGGCCAGGTTGACGAGGGGTTCACTCGCGGTCACCAGGGTCACCTCTCGACGACGCGCCGCACGGCTTCGATGACGTCCGCGACATCGGCATCGCTGAGTCTAGGTGAGAGCGGCAAACTGACGGTCTCGCGCCCGATACGCATGGCACTGGGAAACTCCTCCGGTTTCCACCCGAAGCGCGCCTGGTAATAGGGATGCTCGGGAACGCTCAGGTAGTGCACGCCCACGCCGACGTTCTGCGCCTGGACGGCGCTGAGGAAATCGTCACGGCTGATGCCGGAGCGCCCCTTCGCCACCATGATGGTGTAGAGGTGCAGAGCGTGGCGCGTGTCCTCGTCCGGTTCGCACGGAACACCGATGGGGAAGTGCGCAAACGCCTCGTTGTAACGATCCCATATCTCTTTACGAAGCAACCAGTTAGGTTCAACGCGGCGCAGCTGATGGATGCCGATGGCCGCCTGGATGTCCATCATGTTGTACTTGAAGCCGGCCTCGACCACCTGGTAGTGCACCCATCCGGAGTCGCTGAAACGCTTCCACGCATCCTTGCTCATGCCGTGCAACGCGAGCACCTTGATGCGCGCCGCCAGCGCCTCGTCATGCGCCAGCACCATGCCGCCCTCGCCGGTGATGACGTTCTTGGTCACGTAGAAACTGAAACAGCCGAACTGGCCGAACAGCCCCGCTTCCTTCCCCTTGTAGCGCGCCTCGATGGCGTGGGCGCAGTCCTCGATCACCATGAGGCCGCGCTTTTCCGCGATCTTCATGATGGCGTCCATGTCGCACGGCCGTCCGGCGAAGTGCACCGGCATGATGGCCTTGGTGCGCGGGGTGATCTTCTCCTCGATGTGCGCGGGATCGATGTTCATGCTGCGCGGATCCACGTCGGCGAGCACCGGCGTTGCGCCGGTATGAATGATGGCGTTGACCGAGGCGCAGAATGTGAGCGGCGTGGTGATGACCTCGTCGCCCTCACCCACCCCGGACGCCAGCATGGCCAGGTGCAGCGCCGCGGTGCACGAGTGGACCGCGGCGGCGTGCGGCGCCCCCTTGTACTGCTTGAAGTCGTCCTCGAAGCGGGCCACCTTGGGTCCGGTTCCGAGCCATCCGCTGCGGATGGAATCCACGACCTCGTCGATTTCTGCCTGTTCGATCTGGGGCGCACCGAAGACCAGGAAGCGGTCCCTGGGGCGGACGGGTTTGTCTTGCATTCGTCGCTATCCTCTTGGGTTGCTGTGGGGGTCTGAGATTACCACGGAAGCCGCCGGCCGGGCAATCCGTGCCACCTAGGAGCGCACCACGGCCAGCATGCGCACGATTCGCGGCCGTTCCAGCCAGCCGAGCCAGCCCAGGTAGACCGCCAGGGACACGCCCATCATGACCACCAGCTCCACCGCGGCGTTGGGCCAGGGCAACACCCGGTGCGCCAGGAGGCAGATGGCGCAGGCCACCAGCGACGGCCACAGGAACGGAAACAGGCGGCTCATGAATTCGCGCAGCGTCATCCCCACCAGCTTGCGTCTCAGCAGCACGTGGGTCGGGAACATCACCACGGTGATGACGATCACCAGCGCCCACGCGATCCCCTCCAGGCCGAAGCGGGATCCGATCCAGATTCCCACCATGATCAGCGACGTGCGCAGAATATTAATGTAGAAGCCCAGGTCGGCGCGCCCGCATGCCAGCAGCAGGCTGCCGGCCGGGCTGGTGAGCGACCAGGTCAGGCCCACCACGCACAGGATGCGCAGCAGCGGGATGGTGGGCTCGTAGTCCGGTCCCAGCTGTACGCGGATGAACGCCGGAGCCAGCGCGAAGAGGCCGACGTAGAGCGGAATCGTCACCGCGCCCAGCATCTCCATCAACTCCAGGTAGCCGTTGCGCAGGCGGTTGCGGTCCGCCTGCACGGCGGAGAAGACCGGGAAGGCCACGCGCGTGAAGATGGGATTGATGATCTGGTAGGGCCGCGCGATCAATCGGTACGCGAGTTCGTAGTAGCCCAGCGGGCCGGGCCCCATGAGGATGCCGATCACGATCTTGTCCAGGTGCTGGCCCAGCAGGCTCAGCGTGCGTTCGCCCATCTGAAAGAGGCCGAAGTGGACGAAGCGGCGACATTCGCGCGGCACGAAGCGCAGCAGCGGCCGCCACGTGGACCAGCCCACGGTGGCCAGGAGCACGGACTTCACCGCCGTCAGCAGCACGGTTGCCCACACCAGCGACCACACGCCATACCCGTGCAGCGCCAGGAAGATGCCCGTCGCCGCGCTCAACAACAACGCCGCCGTCTCGATTACCGCCAGGCGGCGGAAGCGGAGGTCGCGCTCCATCAGGGACTGGAACTGCTGTCCCATGGGCCCGATGATGAACACCACGCTCACCACGCGCACCATGTCGACCAGCGCGGGCTGGTGATAGATGCGCGCAAAGAGGGGTGCCCCGAGCCACACCAGCCCGGACACCACGATTCCGGCGCTCACGTTGAGCCAGTAGAGGCTCGAGAGTTCTTCACGGTTGGCGTTGCGGTAGTGAATGATGGCGTTGCTGACACCGGCATCGGTGAACGTCTGCGCAAAGGCCATCACCACGTTGACCATCGCCATCAGCCCGAAGTCCTCCACGCGCAACAGCCGGGCGAGGACGGCAAGCTGGACGAACTGCGTCGCGATGCGCAATGCCGTGGACGTCCCCGTCCAGCGGGCCCCGGAGGTGGCGCGGCGGCGCAGGTGCTTGATATCGACTTCGCTGGTCATGGCAGTGGGGCGGTCACGCGTCCCGGTAGAAAGGCTCGAACTGCGCCATCAGCGGGCTGTCGCCGCAGATGCGCTCCACCGAGTCGCGAACCTGCGGGGTCACGCGCGCCACCCAGTCCCGGTAGTAGGTGGCAGAAACACGGTTCGTGTCCAGCGCGGTGTTGCGGGCGGACTGGGATGTCGACGAGCCACGGATGTAGTCCTCCGTCTGCCTCCCCATCTCGAGCCCGCACCAGGCGAACATGTCCGCGGTGCGCGCCAGGGGATCGGTGGCGAGGTCTTCGTAGACCAGCGGGTACGCGCGCCCCGGCAGCGCTGTGAGCTGGGCCGCGAGTTCCTCGTTGGCGACCCGCCAGTACGCGGCCAGGCGGTCGTGCAGGTTTCCCGCGCGCACGCGGTCGAGAACCGGGGCGTACCGCGCCAGCACCTCCTGGGCCCCCATGGTCTCCACCATGCTCCCGATGTGATCGCGGATCTCGACCAGGCGCCCGCGCTTGAGGAAGCTGTCCATGGAGAGCACCACCGCGGCCGGGTGACGCACGACATGGACGAACGACGCGCCCGGCAGCGCCGAGGCCAGAAACGCCGCCTTGAAGTAGAGGCGAACCTCCTTGATGGCGACGAGTTGAATGTCTCCCTTTGCGAACCAGGCCACCGGGTGCTGTCCGATGCGGTTGAGGTGCACCAGGTTGAACTGGGCGGCGAAGCGGAAAGCGCCGGTGGACGCGCGCCGCCCCAGGCTTTCCAGTTTCCCCATCAGCCACGCTTCGGACTCGAACTGGCGCCGCGTCTCGTGCACCGGGTCGAAGAGCCGCGAGCGAACCTCCAGCAGGCGCGGCAGGTCGGCGCGCAGGCGGACGGCAAGCTCGCGCTGGGGCGGAACCAGGTAACGAAACTCGTGCGGAAAGTACGGGAATATCCGGTACGCGGGGGCGAACGGCTCGTAGTAGTGCAGGCACCCCGGGTGTGAGTCGAAGATGTTCGCGAGCCAGGTGGTTCCCGAACGCTGCGTCCCCAGCACGAACACCGGTCCGCGCGTCACGATTTCCTCGCACGCGCAATGTAGTTGCTCGTCATGCGGCGGTTGCGATCGACGGGCGCCAGCGCGGCGGCCAGCCACTGCATGAACCACACCAGCGGCCGCACCAGCGGCCGAAAACGGCCCGCGGCGTGCATCAGCAGATAGCAGCGCGACTGCAGGATTGCACCCAGCATGCCGTTGACGCTGCGCAGCACTTCCACTTCGAAGCCGCCGCGCTCCAGCACCAGGCGCAGGCCGAACTCGGTGAAACGCCAGTAATCGTGGGGCTCGTCGTGGATGTGCCAGGTGAACGGAACCGTGATGATCAGGTGACCGCCGGGACGCAGCACCCGGTGGATTTCGGCCAGCATGGCCGCCGGATCGGACACGTGCTCCATGACCTCGGTACACAGCACCGCGTCGGTACAGCCGGCGGTGAAGGGCAGCGCAAGCGCGTCACCAAAGGCATCCGCGCTGGTGGCGCTGTCGGGGCGCGACGGCGAATCGAAGCCCACGTAGTGGGAGAAGCCTCCCAGCATGCCCCGGTACGGTTGCACCCCGCAGCCCACGTCGATCACACGTTCACCGCGCAGCGGGGCGGCCAGCGCTTCGACCCCGTCCGCCAGCAGACCGTTGGCGTACCAGTTGTACCACTGCGCGTTCGCCGGCCGGCGGGCCATCACACCACCCCCGCCGACGCCACCGGTGCCAGTTCGCGGTAGATCGCGGCCAGCCGCTCGCCCTGGCGGCGCGCGTCGAACTCCGCCTCGACGTGCGCGCGCCCCGCACGCTGCATCGCCCCCCACGCGGACGGATCGGCGATGATGCGGCGCAGGCCCGCCACCAGACCGTCGAGTTCACCTTCGGGAGCCAGGAAGCCGGTGCGGCCGTCCAGGATGACACCGGGGATGTCGCAGTGCGTCGAGCTCGCGATCATCATACCCGAGGCGCTCATCTCGATGAGTGAAACCGGCGCGCCGCCCTCGGTGTCGCCATCTGCGGCGGTCACACTGGGCGAGAGAAACACGTGGTTGCGCAGCGCCTCGTCCATGACCTCTCGGTAAGGCCGGAAGCCGAGCAGACGAACGCTGCCACCGAGACCATGGCGAGCGATGGTATCCAGGATGCGTTGCTTCTCCCGGATGGATCGTTCCTCGCGCGTGGCGTCACCAATGATGGTGATCTCCAGCCGCACCTCGTCGCGGATGTGCCCCAGCGCCTCGATGGCCAGCGGCAGCCCCTTCTTCTCCCGGAACGAACCCGAGAGCAGCACGCGCAGCGGTTCGCCCGGCGTCCACACCCTGGGCTTGAATGGAATCAACGACAGATCGATACCCAGGTGGTGCACCCGGACCTTCTCCCCGGGGCATCCCAGAGCGACAACCTCGCCCGCCATGTGCGGCCCCTCGCACAACACGCGGTCGACACGCGCAAACATCTTCCGGTAGCGGCCACGCCACTGTGGCCGCAGGCGCGGGTAGAACTGCACGTCCGCGCCGTAAAAGGTGACGACATGGGCCATACGGTGCCGCCGCGCCACCGCGAGATCACGCCAGCCCGTGAAACCGAAATGCGAGTGCACCAGCCGCGCGCGGGAACGTCTGGCCGCACCGTCCAGATAGCCGAGGTGATTGCGCAGGCGGAGCTTTCGCAACGCGCGATCACGCAGGGTCCGCCACGCGGGCTGATCGCTCATGCAGTGGAGGTGCGGGGCGGGAAACTGGTCCAGGTTCTGCGTGCGCTCGCAGGCCACGTGGCTCTCGATGGATGGCGGGAGAAACGCCACCTCCGTAAACAACCATGTCTCGGTTTGCGGTAGCCAGACCGGCACCGAATGCATGACCACAAGCGTCCCCGCCGCTGCGGGTTCGGCGGCCCCGCTCACCGGGGATCATTCCCGGCTGCACGGCCCGGACAGGGTCGAAGGAAGCGCATAACTCGTTGAGGGGTAACACAAACCGGCTACGGCGGTCAAGCAGCGCCCGGCCCGGCGCCGCCTAGCGCAGCAGGACCAGCCGCCCGGTACGTTCTTCGCCCGCGGCGCTCACCCGGCAGAAGTACACACCGGATGGAACCGCCACGCCTGCGTCACTGCGGCCGTCCCAGGCAACGGCGTGCTCTCCGGCGGGCTGGTCACCCGCGTGCAGCCGGCGCACCAGGCGCCCGGCCGCGTCGTACACCGCGGCCGACACCTCCGCCGCCACACCGAGCGAGTAGCGGATCGACGTCTCGGCGCCAAAGGGGTTGGGTGCGCCGCCCAGCAGGTCGAGCACGGGGGGGCGCGACGGAGACGCGCCGACCGCCGAGGGCGTGCCGTCGATGCGGAATACGTACAGCCCGTTGGGACGGTCATTGACGTAGACGTGCCCGTTGGGTGTGAACGGGTAGCATCCCCACGCGCCTTCGAAGACGCCTTCGCCGCTCCGGCCGGGCGAGGTGTCCTCGGTGTCGATCAAGACCGGGTGGCTGGGATCGGTGATCTCGTAGAGGCGGAATCCGGCGAGGTAATACGACACGTACAGCAGGTTGCCGACGACATAGCAGTTGTGCACCGACGATGTCGGATCGGCGATCTCCGCCACGCGGCGCGGTGCCAGTGGGTCGGTGATGTTCCACACGGTGATGTCCGGCGAGGGACTGTACGAGAACTCGTCGGTCACGAACAGATAGCGGCCGTCCTCGCTGGGCCAGCCGTTGTGCGCGTAGGCGATGGTGGGATCGTCGATGCCGCCCAGCGGCACCGGCGCGGTGCGGTCGGCGACGTCCCAGAAGCGGATGCCGTACGCCCCGCGAAACTCGTAGAGCACGTCACCAATGACGGTGGCGTCGTGGCCGTCCAACCCGTCCGACATCGGATCCTCCCACACCAGCTCGGGAAACGCGGGGTCGGGGTTCAGATCATAGATCCTGAGTCCGGGCAGGCACACGTACAGGTAGCCCTGCCCGTCGATGAAGATGTTGTGCCCCCCGGGGAAAGTCCCCACCACCTCCGGGCTCGCCGGAACCGTGATGTCGACGATCCCGCCCGGTCCACCGATGCCATCCACCGTGTAGACGTACGATCCGAATGTCTTCATATCGAAGCGCCCCACCGTGTTCACGGTGGACACGCCGTAGGGCGCCGCGGGATCGGTGACGTCGACGATGTGGAGCCCCGTGGCGTTGTTGCCGATGAGCGCGTAGCAACGCTGCGTCTGCGGGTCCACCCATCCCCACACGTCGGTGTAGTGCATGGCGGGCGACACGTCGAGCACGCCCACGAGCACGGCGCTGGTGGACCGTGCCGAGGCGGGGACCAGCAGAAATATGGCGGTGGCCAGGATGAGAGGTCGCATGGTCAAGAGCCCCAGGAGATTTGGGGTTGATTATACCACGTCCGGCGGGCCTCTGCGGGCGCTTCGCGCTGACACGACCAGGAACACCGCACGAATGACGAAGGGTCCGCCGCGAAAGCGACGGACCCTTCGTGCAATTATGGCGGGGCCGACCGGACTCGAACCGGCGACCTCCTGCGTGACAGGCAGGCGTTCTAACCAAACTGAACTACGACCCCACGTGCGAACGAGCGCCCGGTTGGACGCCCGCGTGGCGACATACGGTAGCACCGCGCCACCGGGGGTGTCAATCCCCTACCGCCCGTTTTTTCAATACGTTAACTGATTCAGCGGCACCGCTCCGGCGCGCACGCCACCCGGGAGATCAGCGCGGAAGGAGTCCTTCCAGAGAACCTTCGGGAACCGCGCTGCCGGCCAGCACCTGCGCCACCGCGGCCGCCGCCTGCGTGGAGGCGCCCAGCGACGCTATCACCGGCGTCCCCTCGGGAATCCAGTCGTCCGCGATCCAACCGGTCAGGACCACCGCGACCGGCTGGTACAGGTCGGCCAGCGCGGTGAGGCCCAGCGCAAACTCCTCCGGAGGGGCGCCCCGCGCCGACAATACGAACACCGCGTCGTCGCCCCCGGCGGGAGCAAAGGCGTTGCCCTCGCCCGAGAAACGCGCCGCGTCCACCACCGTCGCGCGTTCGCGCTGGACCACCGGCCGCATGTTGCCCTCGCCGTCTACTTCGAAGCCGGTGATCAGGGGTGCGCGCTGCCAGCGCGGGAAGTGGCGGCACATCACGTCCAGGAATCCCGCCACGTCCTGCCGTTTGAGCGACTCGCCCGGCGACCATTCCACCGCGATCACCAGGCAGTTAGACCCCGGGTCGAGCGCCTCGAAACGATTCCAGTCCGTCCACGCGGTGATGGCGCGCTCGGCGGCGGTACGGTACACCGCCGGCACGGAAGGGTACGCGTTGAGTTCGATCACCTTGCCACCGGTCGCGGGTCGTCCCGGACCACGCGGGTCGGCGGCGCGCGCGCGCAGAGCCGCCACCCGCGTCGCGGAGTCGCCGAGGATGGAGAGGATGTTCTTGAGCGGCTCGTTCCCGGCCGCGGCCTCCGCGAGTTTCTCGTCGACACGCTCGCGGTCCACGATCTTCTCCAGCGTGCGGACAATCGTCTCCATGACGTTGATCGACATCACCGGTTCCGAGCCACGCTCCACCTGCACGTGTTCCGGAATGGGCTTCGTGTGCAGCATGAGGTCGGAGCCGGCCAGCAGCGAGCGCTCGTTGCCCCCCGACACCATCCCCGAGCGCTCGGACGCGTACCAGCGCGCGCCGGCCATCTCCAGCGCGTCGGTGATCACGACGCCGTCGTAGCCCAGTTCACCCCGCAGCATGGTGCGGATGAGGCGGGAGTCGAAACTCGCCGGGACCAGGTCGTCGCGGTCCAGCGGATAGGCGATGTGTGACATCATGATCATGTCGGTACCGGACTCGATGGCCGCGCGAAACGGCACCAGATCGGCGGCGCTCAGTTCCTCGAGCGACTTGCGCACCTCGGGAAGGGTGACGTGGGAGTCCTCCGCCGTGGAGCCGTGCCCCGGAAAATGCTTGGCGCAGCACAGCACCCCGGCCTCGCGGAAGCCGGCGATGCTCTGCTCGACGAAGGCCGCCACCCGTTCCGGGTTCGCACCGAAGGAGCGCAGCCCGGTGATGGCGCTGCCGCGCTCGAAATAACAGTCAGCCACCGGCGCCAGCACCGTGTTGACACCCATTTTCTTCATGGCGACGCCGGTCTCGTACGCCACCTCGGCGGCCAGGTCCAGGTCGCCCGAGGCCGCAATGGCCAGGGCGGAAGGCGGCGCGCCGATCACCTGGCGAAGCTCGGCCACGAAGTCCCCCTCGTGATCGGCCATGACCAGCGGTGCGAGCCCGTCGCGCGCGAGCTCCTCGCACACCGAGCCGATGAGTTCGTTCACCTGCGAGAGACTCTCGATGTTGCGCGAGAACAGAATCACGCCCGCCACGCTGTGGAATTCGAGGTACTTGCGCTCGTGCGCGAGCAGCCGCGGACCCGCCAGTGCGATCACCTTGTGCCGCTCCATCTTGCGAATGAGGTGGAAACGGATCTCGGGCGTGAGAACGTCGTGTTCTTTTTCCATCTTCTCTCGTGTCGGCGTCAATACGTGGCCTGCACGCTGCCGCCCGGGTAATAGTGTTCCAGAATCATGGAGTATGAATAACCGCGGCGCGCCATGCCAATGGCCCCGTTTTGACACATGCCCACGCCGTGCCCGTTGCCGCCGCCCACGAAACTCACGCGGCCCGCGCGCCCGCCGCTCATGATGACTTCCACATCGAAGAGCGTGCTGGGCAGGATGCGTCCGCGCTGCACGTCGAGCATGACCACCCGCCGGATGCGGTCCCCTTCCACGGAGATGGTGCCGCGCGAGGTCACGATGTCGAGCCGTTTCACACGCCCCGAGGCAGTGCGTCCTTCCACGCGGACGTCCACCAGGTCACCCACGCGATCGGCGGAAACGCCGAGCGCCACCGGGATGGTCTGGCGCAGGATGGCGCCCAGTTCCCTGCCCGAGAACGCGTAGCGCCAGCGGAAATTCCGCGCCGCGATGCAGAAGGCATCGCCGCCGCGCGCGTCGCGGTCGAGCGCGCCGTACAGGTAGGGCGCACTCCTGCGATCCGGCCACACGGTACGAACGTCGGAAGTGTGTCCGCCGCAGGTGGCACTGTAGTAGGTTTCGCACAACTTGCCATCATACATGAGAACGATGCCGCGCGTGTCGCGCACCGCCGACGTGGCCAGCCGGTTCTGTCCGTCGCGGCCCTTGTACACCTGGTCCGCCACCCCGGCCTCCACGTCGAAGGAGCGGTCCCGGTTCATGTGGATGCGCGAGATCGCGTACGTGCGCGCGGCAACCGCCTGGGCCTGCACGGAAGCGTATGCGTCGGCGCCGGGCTGCCCGATCTCGTGCGGCACCACGCCCTCGAGATAGGTCTCCAGCGGCAGCTCGTTGATCAACTCGACGGCGCCGCTCGCATTGACGTGCGCCCGGATGGTTCCAGAGTACCACACCCCACCCACCGACACGCCGCCGGAGGGTTCGATCACGAGGTCCTCGTCGCTCCCGCCGGTCTGTCCGTTCGAATCCAGCCGCACCTGCAGGGAACGCCCGTTGCGCTGAACCGTCACCGTGCCGCCCTGCTCGCTCGAGAGCAGCGTGGCACCCAGCGACGTCACCCGGAAACCTCCCGTGGTTGCGATGGTGGCCTGCGCCCCGGTTGCAAGCACCAGCACGCGGATCACGGGCTCCTTGCCCTTCGCCCCCGACGGGGCGCCGGGACGCGGCCCCGCGCAGCCGGCGGCGGTCAGTGCCAGCACGGCGATGATCATGATGAGCGTGCGTCGGGTCATGTTCATCCCCGCGCAATCGACCCCAGTACCAGCGCCCGCGATGCGCCGGTGACCGAGCGAATCACGTTGCTGCGGCCGAAGAGCGCCTCCCGCGCGAGAAACGCAAAATCGACCGCCTCCTTGGCCTCCGCCGGCACGCCCAGTTCGTCGATCGGGCGCGGTGGCGTTTCGGGGAGAGCGCCTTCGAGTCCGTCGACGATGGCGCGGTTACGCGCGCCCCCACCGGTGACGAAGAGTTCGTGGACGCCGCCCGCGGGGATGTAGCGCCGCACGGCGTCCGCCACGGCCTGCACCGTCAGCGCGGCGGCGGTGGCCATGGTGTCCTCCCGTGACAGACTGCGCGCCTCGGCGGCACTCTTCAGCGTCCATGCAAAGTGCACCCCGAATTCCCGGTGCCCCGCCGACTTGGGCGGCGACGCCTGGAAGAAGGGGTGGCGCAGCATCTGGTCGCACACCTCCTGCGACGGTGTTCCCGCGCTGGCGCGCACACCGTCCTCGTCGAACTCCCCGCGGCCGGGGAACAGCGCGCGAAACAGCGCGTCCGAAACCATGTTGCCGGGCCCCGCATCGAACGCCACCACGTCGTCCAGGTTGCCGCTGGGCGGCAGGTAGGTCAGGTTGGCGATCCCGCCCAGGTTGAGAATCACGCGCCCCTCGTCTCCGCGGCGCAGCATGTAGTCGCAGTACGGCGCCAGCGGCGCTCCCTGCCCGCCCAGCGCCACATCTCCGCTGCGAAAGTCCCCGACGGTGGTGATGCCGGTGAGTGCGGCGATCATCGAGGGCGGACCCAGTTGCAGCGAGCCGGCGATGGAACTCCCCGCACCGGGCGGCACGTGCGCCACCGTCTGGCCGTGCGACCCGATGAAGTCCACCGAACGCGGGTCGGCGCCGGCGCGCCGGCATACGTCGAAGAAGGCCGACGCGAACGACACCGCCACACTCGTCTCCAGCAACGCCACGTCCTCGGCGGTGAGCTGCGCACCGCTGGCAAAGTCGGCGAGCGACTCGCGCAGCTCGTCCGGGTAGGCGGCGGACACGAAGTCCACCAGCTCCACCGACGGATGAACCGGGTCGGCGTCCATCGCCACCAGGGCAGCGTCCACGCCATCCATGGAGGTGCCGGACATCAGTCCGACCGCGGTAAAGCGCTGTCTACCGCCCAGCGTTGGCCACATGCTCGTGTTCACACTCCCGGGGTGACTACTTCGACATGCCGGCGGTCAGCCCGCCGATGATGCGACGTTGAAAGACGAGAAACGCCGCCACCACGGGCAGCGCGGAAATCACGGCGCCGGCCATGAGGTGGCCCCAGTCGACGCTGTGTGCCCCCTGCGAGAGGAGCGCCAGGCCGACCGGCAGCGTTCGCATGTCGGTGCTGTTGGTCAGTATAAACGGGAACAGGAATGAATTCCAGTTCGTGAGACAGGTCTGGATGGCAACCACGGCGAGCACCGGTTTGAGCATGGGAAACACCACCCGGAACAGGATGGTAAACTCGCCCGCGCCGTCGATACGGGCCGCCTCTTCGCAGTCCGAGGGGATGCCCAGCAGGTACTGCCGGATCAGGAAGATGTTGAAGGGGTCCACCAGAAAGGGCAGCGTGAGCGCCCAGTAGGTGTCGATCATCCCCATCTTCTGCATCAGGATGTACAACGGCACCAGGATCACCTGCTTGGGCAGCATGATGGTGGAGAGCACCAGCAGGAAGAGCAGCTTCGCCCCGCGGATGCGGTAGCGCGCGAACGCGTAGCCGGCCATGGTGCAGAACACGATGTTCCCCACCAGCACCACCACCGCCACCACGGTACTGTTGATGAAGTAGCGGTCGAACGGCCCCGCCTGCCACACCTCCGCGTAGTAGCGCAGGCTCAACCCGTCGGCGGTGCGCAACGACACCTCGATCATCCACGCCAGCGGATAGGTCATGCTGGCCAGCACCGCGGCCAGGCCCGCCCACTTGAGAACGCGCGTCACGCCGCCACCCCCCGCGGTCCGGTGGGCGCCGTCTCGGAGCGCATGCGCCGCATGGCCAGCAGCGAGAATACGCCGGACAGGATGAACACCGCGTAGGCGATCACACTGGCGTAGCCATAGTCGAGGCGGCGGAAGGCGGTGTCGTAGAGCATCATCACCAGCGTGTTGGTGGAGCCGAGCGGTCCGCCCTGCGTCATGACCAGCACCTCCACGAACACCTGGAAGGAGCGGATGCTGTTGATGACCAGCACGAAGCCGATGGCCGGCTTGAGCAGCGGGAAGGTCACGTGCCGGAACGTGGTCCACGCGCTTGCGCCTTCGAGTTGCGCCGCTTCGTAGAGCGAGTCCGGGATGGCGGTGGAGGCCGCGTGCAAGACGAGCGCGTAGTAACCCACCGCGGCCCATACGTCCATGGCCATGATGGCGGGCAGTGCTGTGCGCGGGTCGGTGAGCCAGCCGTGCCCCTGGATGCCCGCGTGCGCGAGGGCCGCGTTCAGTGCGCCCCCTGGCGCGTAGAAGAGCTTGAAAACCAGCGCGATCACCACCATGGAAAGAATTGAGGGCAGGAACATGGCCGCCTTGATGGCGTCGCCGAGTGCCACCCGTCCAACGCGCGCGCCCGCCCGCCCGCGCAGCAGGAAGGCCAGTGCCAGCGCCAGCGCGGTGGTCACCGGCACCGTACCCAGGACGAACACGAGCGTGTTGCGCAGCGCCCCGTGGAACTCGCGGTCTTTGAACAAGCGGAGTACGTTGTCCGCGCCCACGAAGTGGGTGTTCCCCACGTTGAGCGGGTTGTACTGCAGAAAGCCCAGAATGAACGAGAAGACGAATGGGAAGACGAAGAAGGCGCCGTAGATGAGCGCCCACGGGAACAGGAACCAGAACACGGGCGAGATGCGGGCCCGGGCGCGCGGTACCGCCGCCGCACCGCCCGTGTCACTTCTCATTAAAGCGTCCGGCGATGGCCGCAATCTGGTCCGCGGCGTCGTCCAGGCACCAGCGCGGCGCGCGGCGGCCGTACAGCGACTCCTCCACCGCGCGGTCGATCACTTCCTCCATCTCCACCCAGCCCGGATGCGCCGGGGGCGTACGGCTGGTAAAGGCCTGCTCGACGAAAACGCGCACGCGCGGATCCGCGGTGAAGGTGGTGTCGTTGAGCGCCTCGATGGATGCGGGAAACACGCTGCCCGCGGCCAGCGAGAGGGCCCGCGCCTGGGGGTAGGACTGCAGGAAGCGCGCGAGCTTGAGTGCGGCTTCCTTGCGTGGGGACGCCTTGAAGATCACCAGCATCTCAGCGCCCGCGAAACTGGCGTGAACACCGCGGTCGGGTGCGGGTTTCGGCACCAGCGCCACCGCGTAGTCCAGATCCGGTGCCTCGAGCCTGTAGTTCTTGATGTTCCAGGCCCCGGACACCTGCATGCCCAGGCGTCCGGTCTTGAAGTACTGATCCAGCACTTCCTGCTTCTCCTGCAGCGAGAACGGTGCGAGTTTCAGGTAGAACTCCAGCGCCTCCACCATCTCCGGGCTGTTGACGATGACGTTGCCCTCCTCGTCGAACACGTCCCCGCCGTTTCCCCACGCAAACGCCATGAACTTCTTGTAGAGAACGTAGCGCTCGCCGATGTTCTGCCCGAATCCGTAGATGGCCGTCCCCAGCCCCGATACCGCCTGCGCGGCGGCGAGCAACTCGTCCCACGTCTCCGGCGCATGGTCCGGGTCGAGCCCCGCGCGGCGGAACAGGTCGCGGTTGACGAACAGGACGCGCGATCCCTGCACCCACGGAAGCCCGTAGCTGCGTCCGTCGTACAGGCCGCTGTCCCACATGAGGAAACTGTCCCGCTCCGCCAGGTAGACCGTGGTGACGTCCTCCAGGACGCCTTCGTAGCTGAAGCGCGGCAGCCACGTGCTGCCCAGTTCGCACAGGTCCGGCTGCGTGCCCGACGCCACCGCGGCCTGGATCTTCTCGAGGCCGCTCTTCCAGGTGAGTTGCTCCACCTCCACCTTGATACCCGGGTTCTGCGCCTCGAACTCGGCAACGATGGGTTCGATCACCGCCAGGTCCCAGAACTGCCAGAAACGAACCGTGTTGGCGTCGGATGCCCCCCTGCCCCCACAGGAGGCCAGCGCGAGCGCCACCAGCACACCCACAACCCGGGCGGCGCGCATCATCCGCGCTCCCCCAGCGCGCGTGCCATGAAGCCACCCGCATCCGCCAGCAGCTTCTCCGCCGCCGCACGATCGGCACCGCGCCGCTGCATCACCACCGCCACCTTCACGTTCCGTCCCGCGGCTTCGTAGATTGCAGACGCATCTTCATAGGAAAGTCCGGTGAGCATCATGACGATCCCCTTGCCACGCTCGATCAGCTTGGCACTGTTGGGGCGCACGTCGACCATCAGGTTCTCGTACACCTTGCCCAGTTTCACCATGCTGGCGGTGGTAATCATGTTGAGCACCATCTTCTGGGCCGTCCCGGCCTTGAGCCGCGTCGAACCGGTGATCGCCTCCGGCCCCGGAACCACCGTGATCACCACGTCCACCTCCGGTGCGGGACCGTCGTTGCAGCGCAGCAACGTGGTGCGTGCGCCGCGGCGACGGGCCTCGGCCAGCGCGCCGATCACATAAGGCGTGCGCCGGCTCGCCGTGATCCCCACCAGGAGGTCGCCTGCCGAGACACCGTGGGAGGCCACGTCGCGCGCGCCGGCACTCTCGTGGTCCTCCACCCCCTCGCGCGAGCGGAACACCGTGTCCGGGCCGCCGGCGATCATGCCCTGCACCATGGTGGGCGCCACCCCGAAGGTCGGCGGGCACTCCGAGGCGTCGAGGATGCCCAGGCGCCCGCTGGTGCCGGCGCCGGCGTAGAAGAGCCGGCCGCCGCCGCGGAAGGCCTCCGTGGCCAGATCGACGGTGCGGGCAATATCGGCGAGGGCGCCCCGTACCACGTCGGCCACGGCGCGATCCTCGTCGTTCATGAGTTCGAGAATGCGCGGCGTGGACGCAAGGTCGATCTCGCGCGTGCGGGAGTTGCGCTGTTCGGTGGTGAGCGAGCGCAGCTGCTCGAATAGCTCGTTGGATTGCGTCATCGGTTCGCCTCGGGCGCCACGCAGGGCGCGAACCGGAGCTTACCAGAGGGGCCAGAAAGCGACCAAAGAGAAAGGTTGTGGCCGGGAGATTGTCCCTGAGCGGGGCAGAGCCGTGCCATCCTGCCGGTAGGCGCGCTCTAGAAGGCGTATATCAGTTCGTGCTTCTGGTTGACCCCAAGCGCCCGGGTCTCCACCTGCCGCCGGTAGTACTGTTGCCAGCGCTCTGAGAGCCTGGTCTTCGCAAAGAACCGCCGCTCTCTGAACAGATCCCGAAGCCGCCACGGCCGGTCCGCCACGCCCAGAAGCATCGCTGAGGTCACCCGACCTCCCTTCTCCCACCGACGCTTCATGTAGTTGTGCCACACCTGGAAGATCGCGAGCTTCTCGATCGACGCCTGGCGCCGCTTCGCCCACGCAATCGTCTCCCGCTTGTGCGCCGCCGTGCTGTGACGGATCATCAGGTCGAGCACGTTGATATTGAAGAGAGGATTGTGTTTGTCCCGGCGCTCTTTCGAGGAGGTGGTCCGATGGGTGACCTGGCCGCCAATGGAGGCGATCGCCCGTGGATAGGCCGGGTGCTCGTCGCTTCGGATCGTGATGGCCCTTCCCTTCAATATCAGTACTTCCAGCAGCTCCCGCGTACCCCTCTCTACCGCCTTTGGATGCGCCCGACCCAGCTGGGCCTCGAGAACCGCGCGGCGCGCACGCTGGTGCGCCGTCATGCGCCCCTTGCGGCGCAGCGGGCTGTCGGTGTGCTGCAGAAAGTAGCCCGAGGCCACATCCAGCGCCACATTGTGGTGGAAGGGAAAATACTGGCTCCACTCGAAGGTTTCAAAGCCGTCGATGGCGATCTCGTCGAGGTGCTTGATCTTCGCGAGTTCGTTGGCCTGCACCAACAGGCAGTGACGCCCCAGGCGCGCGATGTGGTAGGCGACACTGGCGGGAGAGCAGCAGAGTGCTCGCGCGATCTGGCGGTTGCCCATGCAGCCGACCACCATCATGAAGGTGCGGGTGGCGAGAGCGGGACGCTTCTGCCAGTAGGATGTGGAGAAAGTCTGGGTGCTGAAGTGCCTACCGCAGTGACGACATGTAAACCGCTGTATACACTGGGGCCGTGTCTGGCGCACGTAGAAACCCTTGCGTTTGACCGGCCACGGCTCGCTCAATGGGTTGAAGTATTTGCACTTGGGGTTGGGGCAATGGGGAGGAACCCACCCCGCCGATCCCGGTCCCATGCCCCAGCTCAGGCATACCCAATGCCAGGGACAATCTCATGGCCACAACCTACTGGATTCGTGCCATCTTGCCGCGGGTGGTGCTCGATCCCACCCGCTGATCGATTTTGATCACGTACAGGTAGGTGCCGTTGGCCAGCTCCCCGCCCGCGCCGTCACGGCCGTCCCAGTAGACGGCGTTCTGCCCCGGGAAACGGGCCTGCGCCGGAATATCCAGGCGCCGCACCCGCTTGCCGCTGACGGTGAAGATGTCGATGGTGCCGCTGAGGATCTCCACGTCGTTGGTGTAGACGATACTCGTCCCCTCGCCGCGGAACGGATTGGGGTAGTTGATCACGTTGTGCAGACCGGGCGATTCACTCACCACCAGGTTGAAGATGGACTCGACGGTGCCGATGCGAACGGTCAGGACGTGGCGGCCGGCGCCCAGCGTGCGCCGGAAGGTGGCCACCCAGCTAAGCGAGTCCTCGGGCGAGGGGTGGGCGAGCACCGCGTCGGTTATCACATCGTCGTCGATGTCGAGTTCGATGTCCGCGCGCGGGATGAACACCGGGGAACGGATGTCCACCCGGTAGTCGCCGGTGGCGGGAACCGACGCGCCGTCGGCGATCTCGCGCCCGTTCACCGACACGATGATGCTGGACTCCACGCGCAGCGTGAATTCCGCCACCATGTGGTACTGCCCGGCCAGCGTATCCGGGGCCTGGAAGGCGCGCAACACGATGTCGTAGTCCTCCGGGCGCAGCTTGTGCTGGAAGCTCACGGTGTACTGGCGCGCCCGCGGCAGCGCCTGGTCAACCAGGGGGGTGATGGACAGGAGACCGCTCTCGTCCGCGCCGGCAATCTCCAGCTTGAAGTCGCGAATGGCATTCTCGTCGGTAACGGTGGCAACCACGCGGATGGTGTCGCCTTCGCCACCGGTGGCGACGATGTCACCATCGCCGAAGGGCGAGCCGTCCAGGGTGACGTCGAAGGCGGGCGGGCCCGCGTCGATGCGCAACAGCGGGTCGCCCAGGATCATGTAGCGTTCAACCGGGTTGGACTGCGAACCGGCCATCTGCGACTCCACCAGGAACATGAGGTCCCCGAAGATCCACTCGCCGCGCGTCTGGTTGATCATGGTGTCGTAGGGCGCCTCGTAGAACCAGGTGCGGATGGCGGTCTCCATATAGTAGAAGTTCGCCGGGATGTACTCAAAGCCGCTGCTCCCGTAGACACCCACCGCACCGCGGTCGTTCTGGAAGAGGAACTGCTCGGCAATGGCATCGCCGTTGGGGTTGTTTTCCGAGACCTTGATGGCCCCCTGTTCGCGGTGGATGGCGTACTCGCTGAAGTGGCAGCCGAAGCCGAACATGATGAACGGCTTGCCACGGTTGTCGACCCGCAGATGGTCCCGGCCCGTGGATCCTCCCAGCGCCGCCGCACTCAGCGTGGCCATGATCCGCTCGTGGGTCACCAGCGAGCGGTTCATGTGGGCCTGCATGGTCACCAGGGTGGCCCCCTGGCTGAGCTGATTCAGGAAGATGTCGGTGATGTTCTGGCGGGTGTAGTTCATGGCCGCCAGCTGGCTCGCACTCGGAATCGGGTCTCCCGGGCCGGGATAGGGCGGATAGAAGCCGCTCGAGTAGTCCCACAGGTGAAAGCGGACCACGTCGTAGCCGGCCGGGAGTGCGTTCTCGATGGTTTGTGCGGTCACCTCCTGGCTGGTCTGGAAGGCAACCTCTCCCGGCTGGTAGCGGAAGACCGAGCCGCCGAACTGGGACCCGCCCTCCGAGTAGGCGTCGTCCGACATGATGATCATGCGCTTGCGCCAGAAGTCGGAGGCGGCGGGGGCTTCGTATTTGAGCGTCTTGGCGAGCACCAGGCCCAGTTCGCCCGGCGTTCCCACCGGGATGCGGCCCAACACCAGGTCCGGATACGCATCCACGGTGCCGTTGGGCGCGCGCATCTTGACGTAGCGCTTGTCCACGGAAACGACTTCGTCCAGGGCCAGGCTGGAGACCGCGTCGATGCGCGCATACGCCGGCACCAGGTTGGGACCGGAATCGTCGTGCACCTGCTTGTGATCCTCACTGCCATCCCCCACGATGACCAGCGTGCCGGCATTGCCGTTCTCGAAGAAGTGGCGCGTGACGCGGAACACGGCCAGCGGCGACGGGACACCGCCGTTGAACTCATCGTACACGTCCTCCACGTCCACCATGTACACGCGGTACCCCTGGGCGCGCCGGTAGGCCACCCACTCCTGCATCTGCGGGATGAAGAGCGCGTGCGACACCACCAGCACGTCCACCCCGCCCTCGGCGGCGCTGCCGATGATGGCGCTGGAACGGTCCGCCACCACGTCGGCGGCTGCGATCTCGGTCATGCGTGACGGCTGCACCATGGCGAACTCACGCCGCGCAGGGATGTTCTCGCGGAAGGAGAGCGCAAGCCCCCCGGCCACGGACTGGAAGTGCCCCGGTCCCAGGGTCAGGCGCACCGGTGCGAGCGGCGCGGTGATGTCGAAGAGCTCCATGCCGGCCGACGAGGCGATGCCGGTGACGGTGACGCTGGTGTCGCCGGCGAGCGATGCGGTGTTGAAGTTCAGCGCGTTGCCGCGCGCGCGGTACAAGAACTGCCCGCTCACTTCCACGTAGTTGAGCTGCACATCGACGGTGGTCCGCGACGCGTTGGGCCGGTCGATGCGGAAGCGGTTGGTGCCGAGCGAAAAATCCGACGCCGGGAGCACCGCCGAGAACACGCGGCGCAGCTTGTTGGGAATGGAAAACGCGGTGTCCAGAACCTTTTCGCCATTGGCGTTCACCAGCGACACCTTGAGCAGCCGCGGGCTGACGTAGCGGTATCCGAACAACTCGCTGGAGAGCGTCGCGTTGGAACCCGGCAGCAGCGCACCCAGCGCGAAGGGCATGTCCACGGGGCCGGATTCGAAGCCGAAGTTGAGCGAGTAGACGTCGGTGGACCCCAGGGGCGGCTGGTCGCGGAACACGGCGTCGGTCTCGAAGTGCAGCGTGGCGGAATAGGCCGCGGACGCGGTGTCCGCGCTCACCGTGCCCACACCCGGGCTGCGCGTGGCCATCGTCGTCCCCGGCGCGGGTTCCAGCCAGTACACGTTGTACTGCGAGTACTGTTCACGCGTGTCGCCCTGGCCGGCGTCGTCGCGCAGTCGCCGCCCGTAGAATATCAGCAGATCGTTTCCGTCGAACGCGCCGGCGGTCCCCGCCGGGTCCTCGATCACCGTGAACGCCACTTCCACGGTGCCGCCCGCAAAGGTGGCCTCGTCGTAGTCGCGCCGGAACAAGTGGAGGTTGGCAAGCGGCTGGCCGGCGGGGAATCCCCCCGCGATGGCCGTGCTCGCGCGTACCTTGTGCATCGCGGTCTCGCGCACCTGCAGCTTCACCGCGCCCGGCACCACCCGGTACGCCGCGCGCGGCGCCAGCGAAACCTCGGGCCGCGGAAGGCGCCACGCCGCCGCCTGCCCCGGGTTCACGAACAGACGCCGGAAGGTGTCTTCCCAGCCCTTCGACTCCGGCTGCGGTGGCGCCGCCGTCACCCGCGGGATGTCGCCCGAGAGTTGCACCGTCACCTCGATGCGGGTGGCCATGGACACGTCACCCGTGACCGGATCGTACGAGATCGGGTTGACGCGGATCGGCAGCGCGCGCTGGTGACGGACGTATACCGCTTCCTCGGGCGCCACCATGGCAACCGGGCGCCAGGCCCGGTAGACCCCTTCGTCCAGCACGATGGACGCGCCGGGGACGGGCCCCATGTCCTCGTCGGGGATGGCAACCGGGGTCGGGTAGGGCTCGAGCCGGCGGCGGCCGAAAGACTCGGAGGAGAGCACGCGCGCCGTCACGCTGAAGCGCGCCTCGGGCGGAATGGCCACCAGGAAGGTGCGCGTGGGCACGGGTGGCTCCGAGGGGTTCCCTACGTTGCCAAAACCGCCCACGCGGATGGCCTCGAAGCCGGAGAGCGACGATGGCGTGAACTCGGCGCGGGGGACGTCAATCTGGAAGACGACGCGGTCCCCGGCGGAGGCCACCTGGCGGGCCGGCGCCGCAGTGCCGTCGGCGGCCGCCACGGGCGCGGCGCTCACGACGGCTGCCGCGAGCACAAGAACGGGAAGGACCCGGGTGCGGATCGAAGGTGTTCTCAATAGCTCAAGAAACAATGGTGGTGCCCGTTAGGGGGGGTTCTTGAAACGGGGCCGGCGGACGCGTCAGTAGTTAGAATAAGCCGCTCGCCGCCACCCTGTCAAGCACCGCCCGCGCCGCCCTGCCCCGCAAACAGAAACGGCCCCCGCGCTGCGGGGGCCGTTCCCTCGAAACTCATTCAACCGAGACTAGCGATACAGGGACTTGACCTTGCCCCAGGTGCTCTCCTGGGTGGCGACGTTGCAGTCACAGGTTCCGTCCGCGTTCAGGATGCCCTGACCCGGAATGACCGGAATCTCCGCGAAGATGCAGTCCACCGAGATGACGCCAACCTTGTTGGGGGCGGCCACGAGGGACATGTACGAGCAATTGGGCACGGCAGCCGTCGCAAAGAACGCGAGCGTGTAGGTGTGGAAGTCACCGCTGATGCAACCGCCATACGCGAGCGACAGATCCGAATCTGCCGCACCAATCGACAGGATGTTAGCGTTGGCAACCGAGCCACCGTTGAAGAAGAACGTCGGGCCGGTCGGTGCATTCATGACCCACTGGGCGCCCGTGGCGCCGCCCGGGCTTTTGTGAACCACGTAGATGTTGAACGGCGCCAACACCGGCACCGTGATGTTGCAGGACAGACCCTGGTTGTCCGCAAAGAGTCCCATCGCGCCGGTCTGGGCAAACGACGGACTGGCGAAAAGCGCCACCATAGCAACTGTTAGCACAAACTTTTTCATAGTCAACCGCTCCTTCGTACCTGACAAGAACACAAACCGCTGGGCTAGAAAACCCTCCGAACAACCGCCCCTCGGGGCTTCCAGGACCGGCGGATTCGGCTCCCTAATTCAAGAGACACATCAAGGCGCGTCGGGCCGGCAGTTATCCCCAACGGGGGCAATATCCCCCGCTCCCTGTTTGACTGTCAAGGGTTTTCGGGACGGACGATGCAACCCATGTGCCGCAACCGGCCGATTCTGTAACTGCTTGCCCCGTACAGAAAAAGTGACATGGCTCCACGCCCGTCGAAGCCCATTTTGCGACACCGGCCGGTTTTCTACCACGCCCTGCGGAGCGACCACTGGAGCCCGTTGCGCCCTGCTCCCACTCCACCCCAAAAACACAGACGCCCGGGTCGTTACGACCCGGGCGTCTGCGGTACAACTCTGAAGGCGATCCGAGATTAGCGATACAGGGACTTGACCTTGCCCCAGGTGCTCTCCTCGGTGGCGTTCGGCTCGATGCACGGGCAGGTCCCGTCGTTACCGAACACGATCTTGCCAGCGGTCGCCGGCAGTTCTGCGAAGCCGCAGTCCACCGCGATGACGCCCGGCTTGTTCGGAGCCGCAACGACCGAGATCTGGCCGCACGGCGGTGCCGGGAACGGGAACGTGAAGCCGCTGAGCTTGACGACTGCGAGGGACGGACCCGCAAGGCAGCCACCGTAGGCCAGCGACAGATCGACGAACGCGTCGCCGATGGCCAGGTAGCCACCGAGGACCGACGCATTGAAGCTCCAGCTGGAGCTATTCACCAGCTTGAACTGCGAACCCGTCGTACCCGTGGTGCGATGCACAACGTACACATCGAGCGGGCCAATACCCGTCGCCGTGTATTCGCAGTTCGTCCCACCGACCTGGTCGGTGAAGATGCCGATGTCATCAGCCATCGCGTAGCCGGCAACCATCGTGATCGCCAAAGCAAGCATTAGAACCTTTTTCATTACTAGTCGCTCCTTTTCAGGATCTTTGTGAACCGAGAGGCTGGATGAACCGCTGATCGCGTGTCATGGATGAACCCGAAACTCGTGGTTCATCCAGCCCGGACAAACCGCTTACTACCGGTACAGCGCTTTGACTCCGCCCCACGTGCTCTGCTCCGTGGCCACCGGGCCCGGGCAGATGAGGGACGTCATACCCACACCGCTGATCTCGGCGTACGAGGGCCACTGCACGGCTACCGGGTCGGTGTTGCCACCATTGCCGGCATTCGCGTAGTTGTAACCGCGCACGACGATCGCCTGCGGTCCGGCGTTGCAGTCACACGCGCTCGTCCAGATGGTATGCACCGTCAGGGCGAGCAGGGGCGAGAAGCCGTTCTGCGGAAGGTTCCACGCGATGGCAATACCACCCGTCCCACCAAGGGAGGGCGAGCTACCAATCACGAGGGTATTCAGCGGAGCGGATTCACCCGTGTGAAACAGCGCGCCTGGGTAATCGACACTGAACTCAACGCCCTGGATGAACATATTCCAGTTGTTCATCACGACGTACAACTCCTGGTTGGTCCCGGGCGACTGACAGTCCGCCTGGGTATCACTGAACGAGTTGTACGCCAGGTTGGCGTTGAAATACGTCTGAATATTCGGCACCTGCGCCGTCGCCGCGACGGCCATCAGACCGACGAGCGATGCCACAAGCACCCCTGCTAGAGCTTTCTTCATAGCGACAAACTCCTTACATGCAAATCTTGGTCGCGAACAATTTAGGAGTCACTCACGCCGCTACTGCGACTAGCACTGATGGTTATAGTGCGCGCCGAACTTCGCAAAGTCCGCGACCGTGATCGTTCCGAACGTCACGAAGTCGTGGCAAGCAAAGAGCGGCTTCGGGGGCGACTGATAGCTCGTCCCGAAGAACGCAAAGTCCGAACCCGACACGAGACCCTCCGGCGGACCGCCAGCGGTGTTCTTCTGGTCGGGGGAACGAACGGCGATCGCGAGACACAGCGGAGCACAGGCACCGTTACCAAGAACGATACCCTGGCAGACCACGCGCACACCCGTGTCGCAGCCGCTGCCCGAAATGTCGCCAGCAATCGTCGTCATACCATTCGCGTCTGTCGCTGCGGTCGCGTTAATCGAACCGCTACCGCCGCAGAGAACGATCAGGTCGTTACAGCCGATCAGCCAGAAGTCCGCGGCCGGGATACCGGCAACCGGAGCATTCGTGTTGTCGTTGATGGTGACACTGATGGTGAGACCGGCACCGCTGAGCGGATCGCCGTCACCCTGCGGACAGATGAAATGCACGCCGGCAGCAGAGCTGGCCGTGGAGTTACACGGATCGACGATACCGCTATTAACGGTGTCGACGCCCGCGACCTGCCAACAAAGCAGCGCAGCCGCGACAAGCGAAAGGATCGCAAACTTTCCTTTCAACATTCCTACACCTCCAAAAAGTGGTTGTGGAATTTACCCTATATGAGGAAGCCAGCCAGCGGCGTACTGCTGTGCCACGGCCTGCCTCCCTCCACCGTTGGAAAAACGACACCTTACTCGACCGGGAAAAATTCTACCACGGATCGAAACCCAGTGTCAACGCGCATATTCTGGGACATGGGGCCAGAGGAAGCCCCCCGTAGCCCCATGTATGCCCAGTATCGCCCCCGTGGGGGGCGTGGTGGCATGGGGGCGGGGCCAAGCCATTTTCATATTGTCGGTTAGGAAAACTGGTGGGCGAAACAGGAGTCGAACCTGTGACCTTCTGCTTGTAAGGCAGACGCTCTAACCAGCTGAGCTATTCGCCCGCGCTCGACGCCTAGAGGAAGGCGAGCGGGATCATGACGCAGTACCCCAGGACCAACAGGATCGGGGCAATGGTGATGTCGTTGACGGCCAGAAGGACGTAGCCGATCACGATGGCGGCCATTCCGGCCCCAAAGAGCTTCCAGCGGAACTTGTGAACGGAGTTGCCTGTGTTGCCTGTCATGAATCCCTCCCGGGCATCTGACCATACGCCCCTGCAAAGGTCAAGGCCGGCGGCGGCGGCCCCCTGCCGCTATTTCTGGTCCGCCTGCCGGGCCCGTTCCCGCCGGGCCTCCTGCACCGCCACGTTGTGCTCCTTCAGGGTGGCGGAGAACACGTGCCGGCCGTCACCCCGCGCCACGAAGTAGAGCGCGTGCTCCTCCGGATCCGGGTACAGCGCCGAGCGGATTGACGCCGCCCCGGGGCTGCAGATGGGCCCGGGCGGAAGGCCGGCATGCAGGTACGTGTTGTACGGCGAGTCGATCTTGAGATCCTTGTAGTAGAGGCGGCCACGAAACCCGCCCATTGCATAGGCCACCGTGGGATCGGCCTCCAGGCGCATGCCCCGGGCAAGCCGGTTGAGATACACGGCCGAGACCCGCGGGCGTTCGTCGGGAACCCGGGCCTCGGCCTCCACGATCGAAGCCAGCGTGAGCACCTGGTGACGCGTCATCCCGAGCTCCGCGGCACGCCGGTCGTGGTCGGGGGTCCACTCCGCCGCGAACCGGTGCAGCATCTGCCCCACCACGTCTCCCGCGTCGCTGCCGAATGGAACCAGGTAGGTGTCCGGAAACATGTACCCCTCCAGGGTACTGACCGGTACCCGAAGCGCGGCCAGGAGTTCCGGATTCCGGATCTCCGCGGCCATCGCCAGCGAATCCACACCCGCCGGCCCGAACGCCCGGGCGATCTGCCAGCGGTTGAACCCCTCGGGAACCGTGACCCGCACGGCCAGCACGTCGCCGCGCACCAACGCGCGCAGGACATCCACCGGCGGGGTCCCGGGAATGAATTCATAGGTGCCGCGCCGGATGTCGCGATCGTGGCCCAGCACGCGCGCGAAGAAC